>CAYQRA010000125.1:0-11849 GCA_964419315.1 uncultured Saprospiraceae bacterium
TCTTGATATTTCATGAAAAAATTTCTCCTGAATTCAATTTTTCTATCAAGACCTCAAACAGGGAAAGTCTCAAATCTTTTAAAATTTCATCTTTCAAAGCTTTTTCATTAGCGGCAATTTCAAAACTACGAAATCCAAAACCTTCTAGTTCCCATCTTTCCTTCTTGGTGCTAAATGAGTACGATCAAGAAGAGATCAAGAAAAAAAGATTGGTCACAATTTATTTCCACAACCATGACAAAAAGTAGCTCCAGTATGGTGTTCTCCCAAATTACAACTAGGACAAGCCTGAAAAACCACCTCTTTAAGATTCATGATCCTACCACTGATTTCAGCAGTTACAATCCCCGTAGGCACTGCAATCACATCGTACCCCATTACCATTACAAAAGAAGCAAGAAATTTACCAAGTGGAGTGATGGGAGTTACATCTCCGTACCCAACGGTAGTCAAAGTAGTAATAGCCCAGTATATACCTTTGGGGATGTTATCAAAGCCGGGGTTTGCACCTCCTTCGACAATGTATAATATGGAACCAACGATCATGGCCAAGAGCAATACAAAAGAAATAAAGACATAAATTTTAGTCTTGCTTGCCTTCAGTGCACTCACAATTACTTCTCCTTCACTCACGAAATGCCCCATCTTAAAAATACGAAAGACTCGCAAAAGACGAAAGGCACGAACGATCATTAAATTTTGAGCTCCTAGAAAAAAAATGCTGAGATAAGAAGGAAGTATCGCCAGTAAATCTACCAAACCAAAAAAGGAAGTGGCATACTTAGCCGGCTGACGCGCAGAATATAACCTAAGAATATATTCAACAGTAAAAATAATAGTAAAGAGCCATTCTAACACATAAAAAAACCACCAATAAGCACGATGAAAATCTGAAACGGTTTCTAATATGACTACAAAAATACTGGCTACAATCACCCAAGTAATTATCGTATCGAATTGCCGACCTTCTTGAGTTTCACTTTCAAAAATAATCTTATGTAGATTCTCTCGTTGTTGTCTATTTATTCGTTTGTCTAATTGCTGCTTGCCCCAATTAGCAAAACTAAAAACCCAGTGGCGCAACTTATCAGGAGTACCTAAAATAATCTTTTTGACAAACAAAAAGAATTGGGCTAACTGCCTTTCTAACCACTTCCCAAAAATTTTTAAATATTTTCTCAACAAAAAGCTTGGTTTATTTACTATCCAAAAAAGACTATTGATACTACTTCCGATTGGTCAGACTATTAAACATAAAACCCAACAAAATGATTGTCACAGAAAATCGAAGCATCGAACTTTTTATTTCTTGGTCATCTAACAAGTAGGACATCGTCCTTCCGACCATTTGGTTTATAATAGTAATGACTATTATTAAAGTTAAAAGTATAGATATTTTAAGCCTTAGGTTTTCCATTAGAATTATCTTTTGGTAAAGAGGAAATATTTCAATTTGGTCACACCATTCATGAGATATAATTCTAAAAAATATTCCCCAATCTATTTTCCTTCTCTTTTTGTTAGATACTTTTCTTTTTGCTCTGATTTATTGAACAAGACCAATATCTTCGGAATAATAATCACGCAAAATACGCCTCTTAATATTATTCAAAAAGCCGTTAGTTATACTGCCCAACTCCTTATTGATCAGCTTCCAAAAGAATTACTATTCCATATTCTGTGACTTTTCTCTCTTTCTACGTCTTTGCTTAAATTTAAGACAGATTATAATAACTTTTCACTTATATGGAGACTATCATATTATACCCTTTCACCATTGCAGCGGACAATAAATCTAGCTTTTCACAAACCCTTCAATTGGCAAAGAAGCTAGCCGCTAAAGTTGTTTGTTTTACCAGTATTTCCAATGAAGATAATTTGGACGAAGCTTACCTGCACCTCTTGGGGTTAAATGGCCATTTCCAAACTTCTCTAAACAAGTGGCAACAAGTTGAAGTAAAAATAAAAAGAATAGTAAAAGTAGGTTTGTTAGAAAAAGAGTTAATACAATATCTGAGAGGAACTACCATTGACTTTATAATCTGTCAACCTCAAACAAATGCGCTAGAAGAGTCTGCTCTTACTGAACTGATTAAAGAGGAAGAAAAACGCCCTTATTTAGTGACATTTTCAACAAATTAACAGTATGAATCCTAAGGTTGATGCTTTCCTTCATAAGTCTGAAAAGTGGCAGAAAGAATTGCAGAAATTAAGATTGATTATTCTTGACTGTCAATTAACGGAAGAGATGAAATGGCGGGTCCCCTGCTATACTTTTCAAAATAAAAATATCGTGTTGATTGGTGGATTCAAAGACTATTGTGCCATTAGCTTTTTCAAAGGTGCGTTATTAAATGATGTCCATAATCTCCTCATTCAACCCGGAAATCACACTCAAGCTGGCAGGCTAATTCGCTTTACCAACATCCAAGAAATCATTGAATTAGAACCCGTCTTAAAAACATATATCAAGGAAGCTATTGAAGTAGAAAAAGCAGGCTTAAAAGTAGACTATACGACAAACACTAAACTTCTACTTCCATTAGAACTTCAACAAAAACTAGAGGATAATCCCAAATTAAAATTAGCTTTTGAAGCATTGACACCAGGACGCAGAAGAGCGTACTGTCTTTATTTCTCTGCCCCTAAACAATCTAAAACAAAGACAGCAAGAATTGAAAAATATATACCACAAATCCTCAATGGAAAAGGATTAAATGATTGTACTTGTGGCTTATCTCAAAGGATGCCTTCCTGTGACGGCTCCCACAAGTATATACAATGAATATTGTTAAGGTTAGGTGACAAACCATCACCAAGGAAAGCGACACCTGATGCCGCTAAGCAGAAGGCTTCTTCTAAAAACAAGAAGAGCTCTAGCCTTCTAAAGTTCATACTGCTATATTTTTGAAGCGAATCCAATTGGGTTCGCTTTTTTTCATAAATCTATGTGACTTTCTTCTCTAAATCCATCTTTCCTAAAAATAAAATTCACTCAATAAAATTAGAATCATGGGACTACAAGTAAGCAACAAAATTGGTATTGAGAAAGAAACTTCTGAGTTAATTAGTGCTGAATTGAATGAGTTACTCGCAAATTATCAAGTATTCTATATGAATGTTCGAGGTTTCCATTGGAATATCAAAGGCGATAATTTCTTTGACTTACACGCTCAATACGAATTATTGTACACCGACCTATTAGTCAAAATTGATGAGATAGCCGAACGTATTCTCTCCTTTGGAGAAGTACCCTTACACAGTTATCAAAAATACTTGGTAATTGCTGATATAAAAGGAGTGGAGAGCCTTGGAGAAGGTAAAGCCATTGCCGAGTCTATTATAAAAGGTTTGATGAAATTGTTAACAAAACAACGTCAAATTGCCTACCACGCTAGAAAACATGATGATGAAGGAACTTACAATCTGATCACCACCTATATCAAAGAACAAGAAAAACAAGTTTGGCAATACAATGCCTTTTTAGGACAATAAGTAACGGGAATTGTTTTAAAATAAAAATCGCAAAAGCTATTTAGTCCTTAAAATAAAAACAGACTTATGAAAAATATTCTCGTACCTACCGAATTTTCTGCTCATGCCAATCAAGTTTTTTTATACGCTTTAAGTTTGGCTAAACAGCAAAAAGCAAAGATCACTTTACTTCATGCTTACCATATACCCATCAACCCCAATTCAAGCATGGAAGATATTGGCATTGATACACTCACTTTGCTCCAAGAATTTGTAGACACACACACCAAAGAATTATCTATCCGTAGAAGTAAATTGCATCGCCGAAATGGGTCTTGCTGCCGACGTCATCTTCAAAACGATACAAGAAGAAGAGATCGACTTAATTGTAATGGGCATGAAAGGAAAAACCAATGCCTTGGAAGCCTACTTTGGGAATGTTTCTCTGGATGTTGTTAGTCGCACAGATCTGCCTGTCCTTTTAGTGCCTAGCACCAATAGGTTTAAACCTTTAGAAAAAATAGTTTACGCATTTGATTTAAAAATGCAAGATTTGATTCACATAAAACAAATTCACCAACTCTTCAACAATACTAAGGCCAAGATCACTTGTGTACATATCGAAGAAAAAGAAGACAATTTTTATCCAATAGATACCTTCGCTTTTCTCAGAGATTTATTCAAACACCACCCAAAATACAAGAACATCTCTTTCTTCTCTATAGCGGGAAAATTCGAAGAAGATATTCAGGAGTATGTCATTGCTAATGATATTGATCTATTAGTTACTCAGTCACATAAACGAAATTGGAAATTCCGTTTCATGGAACCCAGCAGTTCGAATAAAATTGCCCGTAAAATAAATATCCCTATGCTCATAATTAAAGAACAAAATTTAGTCTTGCTCGAAGCTTAAATACTAACTATATTATCTAATATTTCAAAATAACTAAAAATGAAAAAACACTTGTTGGTCTGGGCTTTACTTTTAGCTCCTATCCTCTTTATCACCTGCCGAAAGCCTAATCCGGCACCTTCTGAATCCAATTATTCAAAAGAGGCTATTCAAGAGTCTGATGACTTTGAAAATGATTTAGACTTTGATCGAGTAAACGAGGGAGAAAGCGAAGAAAATGAAGAACTACTTCTGGAAGAAGATTTTTCTCAAGAGGAAGACATTGACACCCAATCTCTCGAAGAAGAAGAATTTCTCAAAAATGAAGATGACCAATAATTAGCTCTTTAATAAAAAGTACGGAAGGAGGTCCGACCAAATTCCGTGCTTTTTTAGGTCTTGCCTTCAACAGTAATAAAGCGAAACCATCATAAAAAAGATTCAAAAAAACAAAAACTAATAACCTGATTATGATGATGACAACAGAAAAAGACGACACAAAATGAAACCACTGAAAAAGACTAAATACCAAAAGATCAACTACAAAGAGGAATGGCTCTATTTTTATTTTCCTCAGCTTTTGGCAATCTCTAAATAAGACCTTACTTTTAGTAAAAAGGGAGTTTCCTTCTTTTTACCTTTAAGTAGGAAGACATTATTTTGTTAAAATGGATTTGAGGGTATTTTTCTGATCAAAAAAGACACCAAAGATATTTAATGATAATGGGGTACTCCTACTTAAATCAATCACCTCTAAATTAAAAGAAATGAGTAAGGATAAAAAAACAGATGACCAACAGCAGGTAGCCATTAGCCGCAGAAAAATAGTAGGAGAAGCGCCAATCATTGTCAATGAAGTTAGTGAAAGGTGTCTCTTTTCTGGTTTTTTTGGCACCTTAGATAGTGCCCGAATGAAAAAAATAATGGATGGTATTCTTGAGATTACCACCCGTACGGAACATGATATCATCATCATTGACCTCAGTAATGTAGATGTTATAGATTCGGCCATTGCAGGACATTTAGTTAAACTCAATAAAACTTTACAGATGGTAGGACTGGATGTTATCTTTTGTGGATTCAAACCTATCGTTGCTCAGTCTATGGTTTCTGCTGGTGTTATTTTAGAAAACATCTATGTGGCCAAGAATTTCAAAAGAGCCTTGGGCGAAGCTTATCGGCGGCAAGGATTGATGTTAGTAAAAAAACAAGCTTAAGGTGACCAAAAACAGCCTTCCTATTATAGAAGAAAATGATGTGAGCATCGTGCGACAAGAAGCTAGTGATTTTGCCCAAGCTATGGGCTTTGACAACTTAGCCTGTGCTCAAGTTGCCTTGGGCGTTTCAGAGATTGCCCAGAATGTCCTTCGTTATGCTTCTCAAGGTATGGCCTTGATTTTTTCTAAAACCAAAGATCGGGTACTTTGTATTGAAATTTCAGATCAAGGACAAGGATTTAAAGATATTGAACAAGCTCGGATAGAAGGTTTTTCGACTACTGCCAGTAGTCTTGGGCTCGGGATTTCAGTCGCAGAAAGAGCTTTTGATCAAGTCCTGATAGAATCTGGAAATGGTCAAGGATCAAAAGTCATTCTGGAAAAATACTTACCCCTACCAAAAGAGATCATAAGCTATGGCTCCGTTTGCGTAAAAGATGAGCGTTATCTGGTAAATGGAGATGCTGTATTCACTAAAGAATTTGATGGAGATAAAATTTTATTAGCCGTAATTGATGGAATCGGACAAGGTCAAACCGCTTTTGAAATGTCAAACTTCATCCTTAAACTCCTTCAGGAAAATTTTCGTTTACCACTAGACCAATTGCTTATTTTATGTGATACCCAACTTAAAGAAAGCCCTTTTGAAGGTGGAGCAGCTATTGCCTTGGCACTGATCGACTCTAATCATTTAAAATACATTGGCATTGGAGATACCCATAGCTATCTCTATCAGGAAGAAATCATCACACTCAGCAATCTAGATGGAAGGCTGGGAGAATATCAATTGCCGCCTTTAATCCTACAAGAAATCCCTTTATCTCTAGCTACTAATATTATCCTCTGTTCTGATGGCATAAATACTCATGTTGCCGAACAGCTTCCTGATAGGTATACGCCTCCACAATTTTTGGCCAATTATATTTTTAATACTTATCATCGGCTTTATGGGGATGCTACGGTACTCGTCGCTCAATATCAACCAGACGAATTATGAAAGACAACTTTACAGAAACCTATGATTTTTTAGTTTCCATTATCGGTAGTGCTCCTTATGGTATCATTGCTATTGATCTCGATGGTTCAGTAACGATGTGTAACAAATTGGCTCTAAATCACTTGGGAATTCCACTCAAAGTAAAAGCCCTTATCGAAAATTCGCTGACCCTCTACACCAAAGATATTCCGGTACTCCATAAAAAACTGCTCCAATGCCTCGATCGCGGTCGCAAGGCATTTAATAAAAATAATATTTCCATCAAAGAAAAGACCATTAACATTAAAGGGAGACCCATCCTTAATGGTATGATTATTACTACTGCCGATGTTACAGAAGCCAAAGAAATGGAAAGAAAGGTATTGAATGCCATGCTGGAAGGTCAGGAAAAAGAACGGATTCGCCTTTCAAAAGAAATTCATGATGGCATCGGCCCCCTCATGTCTACCATCAAATTGAATATTGAGTCTGTCAAAAAAGACTTAGATCAAACTGCTAAAAAAACCATAAAAAAAATTGATGCTGTTGAAGATTTAGTACACAATGTAGCCAATGACATCCGAGGTATTTCTCATGCATTAATGCCTAGCGCCTTACAGGATCATGGATTGATTTCTGCCCTTGAAAATTTAGTTTTTAAAATCAATGAGTCTGAATCGATCAATATCAAATTATTTCACTCAGGTATCGATAGTCGCTTAAAGAATAAATTAGAACTAGGGCTTTATCGTATCTCTCAGGAGCTTCTAAATAATGCTTTAAAATATTCTCAAGCCAGCAATATTACGATTCAAATCATCAAACATCCCAAAGATATTACTTTAACAGTAGAAGACGACGGAGTCGGTTTTGAAAATGAAAAAATCCAAGAACTCATCAATACCGGAATTGGTTTGCGCAATATTAAAACCAGGACTCAAGCCTTGAATGGAAAATTATCTATTGACACCAGTCTCGGTAATGGAGTCACTACCACAGTAGAAATACCGATCTAAATTTTACTCATTTTTTCTTTAAAACATTTCGATTTATGATAAACGTAATGATAGCCGATGACCACAAAGTTTTCCGTGACGGTATTGTCTCCATCCTAGAAGAGGTAGAAGATATTCAGATTAATTTACAAGCCGGAGATGGTCAAGAGGTTTTAGAAAAATTAGAAGAGACCAAACCGGATGTTATTTTGATGGACATCACCATGGGCGACACTTCCGGAGTAGACATTACCAAAGTAGTCAAGGAAAAATATCCTCAAGTAAAAGTGCTCATTTTATCAATGCATTCTGAAAGCAGCTACATTGTAAAAGGTTTAGAAGCAGGGGCTTCTGGTTACTTACTCAAAGACGCTGGCAGCACAGAAATGATCAATGCCATACGCACCGTATTTGGTGGCGACACCTATTACAGCAAGCAAGTATCCAATATTCTTGTCCAACACATCACCCAGGGCACTCAACCCAAATCTTCTAAATCCGGTATTCCACTCACACCACGCGAAATAGAAATCCTCAAATTAATTGCTGAAGAATTTTCCAATCCAGAAATCGCGGAAAAATTATTTATTAGTATCCGTACGGTCGACACCCATCGACGAAATTTATTAGAAAAACTCAGCGTCAAAAATACAGCTGGTTTGGTGAAGTATGCAATAAAACAGGGAATTGTGGAGTAACTTGCTCTTGCTCTTTCTCTAAGCGATTTACCTAGTCCCTCCGCACTTTACGTATATTTGAAAATACGCCTTTTCACGCTCTAATCCTTTTTCAATTCCCCCCATCTTTGTGATAGTTATTATTTAGAAATTCTAATTTTTTAAATTTTTAAACAACTTCTCAAATGAAAAAGTTATTGTTTTCTTTAGCATTAATCACTATTACTATCGCTTTTAACAGCCAAAACTTAAAAGCACAAACAGATCAAGAAAAAAGCTACTATGTCATCGAGCAATTTCATGTTTTTGACGAATTAGACTATGCATTTTATCAGGCTTATAATGCCTTCTTAAATGGAGAAGATGCAAAAGCCGGAGCTCGATTACGACGTGCAGCCTATTTTGTTCGCATGAAGGCTAAGCATGCAAAAGTTTACAATGTAAAATCCATTGAAAAACAAGCAAATCGATTAGAAAGCTTGGCCGATAGCGTAGCCCTTGGCCTTTTCAATTCCGCTTGGAGAATGCGTCGAAGCTTTGCGCGTACCCACTATGTACTAGCCAATGATTATCAAATTAGAGCGGTCCAGTTCTGGGCAAAAGATAAAGCTGAAGATACCGGACATGCTATGGTAGCGGCTGCAGGACACTTGGGACACGCAGCAAAATGGACCGGTAAAAAAGTGGAACAAGGGATTATTTCTACTGGTAAATCCATCGGCAAAGGTGCTGCAACAGCCGGAGTAGAAAGCTATCGTGGTGTCCGTTGGTTAGGAGGTAAAATGATACAAGGGATGGCTTTCGTCCCGTCTAAAGTTGGTCAGAGTCTAGAATGGCTTGGAAAAAACATGAATAAGGTTGGAAAAGGAGTAAATCCTAAACCACGAAAGAATATAGCGACTAAATAAAAGAGGAGGAGAGGAAACATCGCACCTCTCCTCTCTCTTCAAATTCTAAAAAAATTCAACACAATGAAAAAGCTAACCTTTCTCCTCTATTTCTGTTTTCTTTTCACCTGGGCTTTTGCCCAAAACATTGAAATCAGTGAAGCACCTCGATCTAATAATAATGGAACCAATAATTCCTACCTCTTTGTACTAGATGATGTTAGTAAAAAAGAGGCAGATGCCGAATGGAAAAAATTTATAGGTGATTTTAAAGCCAAGTCTAATTACGACAAAAAAATCAAAACTTGGTTTTCTGATGATGTCCTGATTCCTCGCTTGAGTAATAACACCATAGACATTACTGCTAAAATCATCGAAGAAGGAACCGTAGACAAACAAACAACGGTTATGGTTTGGTTTGATCTGGGAGGTGCTTATATCAACTCTGAAGCGGATAGCGCTAATTCACAAAAAGCACAAGCCTTACTTACAGAATACGCCATGACGACTTCAAAAAACCATGCCGAAGCCGTGGTAAAAGAAGAAGAAGAAGCGCTGGAAGATTTGGCGAAGGATTTGAAAAAACTACAGAATGACAATGCCAATTATCGAAAAGAAATCGAAAAAGCCAAAGCGACCATTGCTAAAAACGAAAAGAACATTGAAGTCAATGAGCTCGACCAGACGAATAAAGAAGCGGCTATAGAAGAGCAAAAAGAAAATGTTGTGGATGCTAAAGAGCATTCTAAAAAATTCAATTTTTAGACCATGACAGAAAACATCAAAAAAGAGAAAGGACACTTCCGTCGCAACTGGCTATTCTATTTCCTTTTGCTCGGAGTGTCCGGCTTCTCTGGATACCTGTGGATCAGTAAAAATATTGCACTCCATAATCAGGAAAAGCCTTTACAACAGAAAAGACTGCTCTACTCGATCAAGCACAAATGGCCTTAAATACCAATACTGAGCAATACCTGGAGCTAATGATGAAGACCTTTGTCTGGGCAGTACGTGATAAATTGGTGACAGGCGAAGAAAAGCAAGTAGATCAATATTTTCAACAACTGGCCAAATCCAAAAAAATAGAAGAAGTCACCTTTGTAAACAACAAAGGAAAAATCCTACTCTCGACCAATAAGATCAACGAAGGGAGTAAATTAGCGACTGACTATACCGATACCGCTTTAAATATCGGAGAGTTGACCGTTCTCAATAAGGGGGATAAACAAATAGCTGCATCTCCTATAGTTTCGGTAGATAGCCGTTTGGGGACTCTGATTGTGGTGTATCGCTCTGATGTATTTCAGTTGGAAAAAATAGTAAATCTGACTAAAAACGATTAAAAATAAGGTAAGGGAAGGATTTGTATAAAACAGACACTCTATCCAAACAACTAAACAGAACACCTTTACGGACTGCCCTATTTCCGATTCTTCTCTTGCCTTATTTTTTACTTTTAGACAAATGAACAGCGCCTATTTTAAAGGAAATTTCAATTGTCAAATTCAAGGAATAAATGCAATAAGGCTACCTCTTCGCTCCCTTTTTGGTTTTTAGAAATATAACATTCGGGATAAGAGCAAATTGGTTTCGCTTTCCTCAAAATTCCAATTTTTGGAGGAAGTCCTCTCTTCTTGATTAGCGCATTTAAGCTCGTTCTATTATTTGGAGCGGAGTCATTCACAATATATCCAATAAGGAAACTTTTGATGGCAGCGTATTTTCCAAAAAGAATCCGGTCAATTCCTGTTTCAATATATCTAGCTCGGTAAGCGCTAGCATCTACATTCGAACCAGAAACTTTAACCCAATTTTTATGCGATAAGTTTTTTGCTTCTCCAAAGTATTTCAATTCTTCTTTTCGTTTCCATTGAGTAAACTGAAAATCTATTCGTGGGGCATTTTGAGCTTTATTCAGTCCACTTGTTATCGCATTGTTGTACAACCTAGATTCAGCACTTATTGTGATCTGTTTTGCTTTTCTCAATTCTACTTTTTCCAACTCTGCAAGGAGTGCAGCACTGATATCTTCTTCTTCCCACTCTTTGTAATCAATCCCATTTTTCAATAATCTCTTATAGGCTAAAACCACTGCCTGGTGACAGCAGTCCGTAAATTTACTCCAAAAGAGTTGGTATATTTCTGGTTTTAGCTTACCAGCCATTTAATTTTGATTTATCACTTCTGCAATGATTTCGTCAGCATCGTTAATTGCCATAGATCGAGACCAGAAGCGTTTTTCATTGGGCTTTATGATGTATAATTTATCATCTTTAAAATATTGGAAAAATCTTCGGTAGTAAATACTTTCTCCATACTCTTTATAACTGTATTTCTCTAGTTGCCGCAAAACTTGCCCAACTTCCTTTTCGGGCAATGGAGAAATGTGATCGGCTTGTTGATCTTTGTTAAAATAAAGAATGGTCAAATTAAGAGGAATGCGGGCACTTAAATTAAAAACGGATGCCCATACGGTGAGCGCCTCTGGATAGTCTAAAAATTCGTTGATGGTTTGGCAGAGGTACTTTGCATAAGTTTTATTCTCTGATAATTGATTGGGATGGTAGGCTATTGATTTCTGTTTGTTTTGGAAAGCGTCTAGGGTGTATTTAAGGAGGTCTTCGATGAGGATCTTATCAGTTTTGGATAGGTTTAGTGCATCCCAAAATATGATTTCAATTTGTCGTTCAATTTTTTCGATGATTTGAGTTTCGTCAACTAGGTTTGA
>CAYQRA010000126.1:0-1747 GCA_964419315.1 uncultured Saprospiraceae bacterium
TTTTCATTGCCCCAACTGATATTGTGGTAGGCGATACATTGGTTGCGGTAGAACTTACCTTGCCTATTCCCGATGAAGTTGCTTGGTCCTACGATGAGGAAGTGATAGAATATATTGGTCAAAATGAAAATCAATACTTTTTCACTTTTTCTGAAGTTGGAATCTTTGATCTTCATTTGTCTGCTCGACTTGGTGGCTGCAACAGCGAAGTGAGTAAGCAGATATTTGTATACGCTGATTCTACGGAAATTCCTTTTATCAATCCATTGGTTCCTAAGATCTTAAATGTTCGTTTGTTTCCAAATCCAAATAAAGGGAAATTCACCATGGAAGTAGATCTTTCTGAAGAAGAAGATCTAGTCATTGATATTTTCGATACGCAAGGTCAGCTTTATGATAGAAACCTTTTTACTGGCGCTAAAAACTACGTTAAAGATTATAATTTAAATTTGCCAACTGGGATCTACCATGCGATTATTCAAGTAGCTGGAGAACGAAGAACTTTAACTTTGGTAGTGGATTAGATAAATATCGTAAAGCAAAATCAAAACCTCGAAATTTATTAGAATGAAGTTGTCCAAGAACCATACTATTTTATCAGTTTAAAAATATTCTCGCTTTTGCTGAAAATTAGAGGTGTAATCTGTCGCGCAGCTTAAAGCTGCACGACAGATGGTGTCTAGAACGATTAAATAAATTTTGTCCAAGTATATAATTTCACTAAAAAAAATACTTGTCAAATTATCGGTTGCAGTCTGAAGTTCATTGCTTGATATTTGCAGAAAAAAAGAATGAACTTTAAAGAAGCACTCAGTCAAGAATTGCCAATAATCCTCTGCAATGTATGGGATGTCGCAAGTGCACAAGTAGCAGAAAAATTAGGTTTTAGCGCTATTGGTACTTCAAGTGGTGCCATGGCAAAAATGCTAGGTTATGAAGATGGAGAGAAGATGAGTTTTGCGGAATTGGAATATTTAGTAAAGCGGATCTGCGCTACGGTTGATTTACCACTATCCATTGATTTGGAAGCAGGTTATAGTAGAAACCCAGAAGAGATCGTCCAGCATATTGAACGGCTTTCTCAATTGGGAGTTTTAGGTATAAACCTTGAAGATAGTTTGGTGGATAAAAAACGCGAATTATTGGCCGCAGAAACCTTCGCCAAAACCTTAAAAAGTATCAAAGCTCAACTCCAGTTAAAACAGATCGACGTCTTTATAAATGTAAGAACTGATCCTTTTTTACTAGGACAAAAATATCCTTTGGAAGAATCAATAAAGCGCGCTGCATGCTACCAAGAAGCTGGAGCGGATGGAATTTTCGTTCCGTGCATTGAGCAAAAAGAAGACATTCAAACGCTCGTTGAAAATACCAGCCTTCCGGTCAATGTGATGTGTATGCCCCATTTACCAGATTTTAAAACCTTAGGAGAAATAGGCGTTCAACGAATTTCTATGGGGAATTTTCTGCACAATGAAATGCTCGGCCATCTCGAAGAAAGCTTAATCGAGATTAAAGCCACTCATTCTTTTGGTTCGCTATTTTGCTAAAATAAGGTAGGAGCTATCCGGAAGGTAGCTCCTACCTTTTCTCAAAGAAAAGAAAATTTATTTTTTCAAAATTCAATTCCAATTATAGCTATAAGGTTTCCGCAAAGTTAAAGCAGATAAAAAGTAAGAAAACCAAAGAAGGAAAAAACCAATGCGGAGCTTTCGGCCTTATAGCCTTTGCGTAAAGAAAATAGAAA
>CAYQRA010000126.1:1847-11834 GCA_964419315.1 uncultured Saprospiraceae bacterium
TAAAGCGCAAGCCAAAGAGCGATCCATCAGTCGCAAAAATACCCAACTCCTGAAAGACCAACCTCAAGCGACGTCTTGGAAATCGAGTGGGCAGCAATTTCTATTTTTAGCAAAGGCTATACAGCCTTGATTTTTTTTGTTACTTTTTTGTATCAAGACAAAAAACGTAAGCCCCATCAAAGTCAGGAAAATCTATTGCTTAAAAAATTATACTTTGACTCTAATCGCTATTCAAAAGAACCGCAAAGTTAAAGCAGATAAAAAGTAAGAAAACCAAAGAAGGAAAAAACCACTGCGGAGCTTTCGGCCTTATAGCCTTTGCGTAAAGAAAATAGAAATAAAGCGCAAGCCAAAGAGCGATCCATCAGTCGCAAAAATACCCAACTCCTGAAAAGACCAACCTCAATCGACGTCTTGGAAATCGAGCGGGCAGCAATTTCAATTTTTAGCAAAGGCTATACAGCCTTGATCTTTTTTGTTACTTTTTGGTATCCAGACAAAAAACGTAAGACTGATCCAAGTCAGAAAAACCTATTTTTTCAAAATTTCAAAATCCAATTCTAACCGCTTTCCCAAAGCATCGACCAAAGTCAAAACATGCTCCCCCTCAGAAGGATTCAATTCCAAATTATGAAACTGCTCCGTACTCCCCAAATAAGTATTGTCAATATGCCAATGAATCACCGTCTCCGGATTCCTATGCGCCACCTTAAACACCGTTCTACTCAATTGCCCATCCATCCCAACGGGAACATAAATTTTGCTATTGGCCTTAGGATAAATCAACTGCATTGGATTTTCTCGCGACTGGTTGTCACAATCGGCTCGGTAAGGAGGAAGTGTTTTATAATTGGGGTTTTTAGATTTATAATAATGCTCTTCTACCGGAGGTAAGACAAACCAAGAACGATGCTTCATCTGTGCAGGAGATTCACAATCACTATTGACTTGAAATTTTTCGGTAGCCTCTAAATGAATCTTGCGATGATAAGTACAAGCCGGTGCTTTTAAAGCAGAGCGGGGAACCCAACTGCTATCTATCTCACAAATATCCAAAGCCCGAAATCCACTTTTCCGGCAAACGGGAATTTGTACCAAATCATCAAAAGGTTCTGCAAACCATTCTCCATAAGTGGTAGACTTATTTCGATTGGCCACCAGATCAAACAACTCAAAAAGGACCGGCCCCGCCGCCAAGACTCCCACCAAACCCGGGCGTCCTTCTCCATCCGCATTGCCCGCCCATACTCCAATGGCATACTGAGGTGTTAGCCCCACCGCCCAAGCATCTCTAAAACCAAAACTAGTTCCTGTTTTCCAGGCAATTCGTTGACGCGATTGGAATTGTTCCCAGTCGCCTTCCGAATTGGGTCTTTGTACATTTTGCATCGCATCAAAAGTAAACCATAGCGGTCCTGCGGCTGCAACAGGAGCATCGTCAAGGCGATCTTGTCGCTCACTTTGTGGAATCTCTTTTTCGTGGAAATAATTGGCTGGACGAAAATCCAGTGGATCATATCGGCTATCATAAGTCGAATAATGATGGAGGCTTCGAGCCATACAAGCATAAGTATTGGTGATGTCCCAAAGAGTGGTTTCTGCACCGCCAAGGATGAGTGGAAGACCGTAGTGAGTAGGCGATTTTTTGATGGTAGACAAACCCCATTTATTTAAGCCAAAATGAAATTGCTCTAATCCATGTTTTTGCAAAAGTCGAATCATCGGGACATTCAATGAACGAACCAATGCCCTTTTTGCGGTGACCATTCCATCATAGGATTGGTTGAAGTTTTCGGGGCGATAACCACTGAGTAAAGTAGGGACATCGGAGAGCAAACTTTCTGGCAAAATCGTTCCATCCTGTAAAGCCATGCTGTACAAAAAAGGCTTGAGAATAGAACCCGTGCTACGCGGTCCTCGGATACAATCGACTGCTTCCTGATAGGCCGCTCCAACTCCCGGAACGTTTCCATGATAAGCCAAAACATTGCCACTTTCAATCTCAATAATAAGGGCTGCCAAATTGTGAATGCCATTATTGCTCAGTTTTTGTTGGTGTCTTTTTAAGACTTCGGCACTGGCGTTTTGCAGTTGTCCATCAATGGTGGTTTGTAGTCGGGTAGGGGCTCCTTTATTTTTTTGAAAATGAGTGGTGTTGACTCGGTTGAGGAGGTGCGGAGCAGTATTGGGAAGTGGATTGGGTTTTTGAGGAAGGCTTTCTTCTTTAGCCAATCGACAAGTTAATTCGTCTAGCACTCCTTTGGCTTGCAGCCGATCTAGCAAACGATTTCTCTTTGCCAAGAGCGCCGCTCTATTTCTCCCCGGATGGATCAGCGCAGGACTGTTGGGCAAGACGGCCAAGGTGGCCGTTTCTCCCCACGATAATAATCTTGGATGTTTGGAAAAGTAGCGCCAAGAAGCCGCATCTAGTCCGACGACATTTCCACCAAAGGGAGCATTGGAGGCGTAGAAAGCTAAGATTTCATTTTTGGAAAAACGCAACTCCAAGCGGAGTGCCATAAATAATTCAATCACTTTTTGCCAGATGCTTCGAGGCTTTCCTTTTCGAGCCATCCGAATGACTTGCATACTGATGGTACTTCCACCACTGACGATTTTTTTGTTTTTAAAATTTTGTTGAATTGCCCGACCGATACCTTTTGGGTCTACTCCCGGATGACTAAAAAATCGGCGATCTTCAAACTCGGTTATCGCCTCCGTAAACTTAGTTGGAATTTGCTCATTATAGGGAAAGCGCCATTGCCCGTCTTGGGCAATTCTTGCCCCCAAAAGATTTTTCTCCATATCTTCAATGACAATAGAAGTCGGATCTTGAAAGAGGGGCTTGGGCAAACAAAACCACCAAGCGAGGAATAAGAAGAAGAAAACAAAGCTTGTTTTCTTGCGATGAGTTTTAAAGAAAAATCGTAGCGTTTTTCGCAATCTTAATGGGGCTTTTTACTCCTTGTTTTAAAACAACTTCTTATTGATTAGTTGGAGCGTCGGGTCTCAAAATACCTACTGTTTACCTCCCAATCATCCTCTTCCGTTTCGCGAGTGAAAGAAAACTGACCAGAATACGTTTGTCTGCTTTGCCAAAGGTAAGAGCCTAAGATGATTTTAACTTCTGTAGGAGTATAAATGATTTGAGCATTGGCGAGACGCCGAGGGGGAATGTCTTGACTTTCTGCTTCCTCCTCGGTCATAAAAGCGACCGGATTGGAAAAGGAATACAAATCATCATTTCTGATTTCAAAGATGGCATTGAAGACCTCTTTATTCCAGTCTCCACGATTTATGGACCTCCTAGACGGTCTTGTAAAAATGATACTTCGTCCGTTTGCAATATCATTTTGGTAAAGCTCTTGCACTTCTGGTAATTCAGAAAGTAACTGGAATACTTCCAAAATATCTTCTTTGTCTTGCGTCTGACCTTGAAAACTAAATAGTAAGGTGAATAATAAAAGACTTAATAATTGTTTCATCTTGACTTTGTATTTTTTTATTAAAAAACCACTCCTTTCTAATGATTTAACGAGTTAAAGGTTTTCTTAGTATTTCTTCGGCTTGTTCTACCAGTTGTCTTCCGCCATCGCTTAGCGGTGCTTCTTGATTACTCCCTTTTTCAATGCCTTGCCGCATGGCGATCAGTACAAAATTATCAGCCATGATCTCATCGGGATGGATGATGTATCCCGTATTGTCTTTGATCTGTTCAAAGAAACTGGGGAGCTGCTGAAAGTCTATAGTACTTCGTCCATTGGCTTTCGCCAAAACTTCAATTCTGCGGACAAAAGGGGGCTTGATCTGATAGAGGTCGAATTGTAAATAACTAAAAAACGTAGGATCTAATGGATCAAATTTTGTTTTTTTTGACACAATCAAAGGCAAGGCTTGAATGTTTTTGCCCTCAGGCGTTTGGAGCTTCATGAGATAGCCATAGTCGATACCATCAGGATTGAGTAATAAGCGATTTTTTAAACTATCTGGTAGGACCAATAACTCTTTTTCTACAGGTTTAAAACCAATAAGCGCATACAATTCATCTCTACGTGTTTTGTGGTAGCGAGAAAAAATATGGAAAATTTCATGTAAGGCTACGTCCAAAATTAAGGGAATCTTTCCGGGGGCTAAAAGTCCAGCAGGAATGACGATACTGTTGTCTCGGGTATAAAAAGTAGCTGCTCCATAAGGTGCTCCTTTGGATTTAATCAATTGCAAGTTTTCTGGATAAATACCAGGATTGATCTTTTGACAAAGGTCAAAGGCTAATTTAAAAACAGCGTCTAATTCTTTTTGTTCCGCTGCCGAAAAAGAGACCACATCCTCTTGTAAAAAACGCTTGTAGTCCGCTAGGATGTCAGACCGATCCGTTCCTTCGGGATAGCCTTTTTTCATTTGGATTTCCATGTCCAAAATACCTACCTGCTCAAAGAATTGTTCTTCTTGATCTATAATTACCACTTTACTCGCTGCCACACTGTCCAAAAAAATCACTTTAGAATTAGGGCTATCCTCAGTTGTAGTTGATGCTTTTTTCGTTTTACAAGAAGTCATCAATCCCAAAACAAATAAGGGCATAAAAAATAAAGCGGTAATTCGCATAATGTTCTTTTTTGAAAACAGGTTAAATTAGGCTAAGAAAACTATTCCAAAGAAAATTCACAATATTTGTCTCCAATGGATATTGAAAATTGATTACTGCTTATTCAGTAACCTATACCTCCTTCATCGACAATTGTACCCGATTTCGAGCAATATCTACTTCCTGAATCCGCACCATTACTTTCTGTTGCAAGCTCACGACATCCGCAGGATTTTTTACAAAACGATTGGCCAATTGAGAGACATGTACCAAGCCATCTTGCTTGACACCAATATCTACAAAGGCACCAAAGTTAGTGATATTGGTAACAATCCCTGGAACCACCATCCCGATTTTCAAATCCTCCATAGAGTGAATGCCTTCGGCAAACTCAAATGGCTGAACTTCTCCCCGCGGATCCAATCCCGGTTTGGCCAATTCTTTCAGGATGTCATTTAAAGTTGGTAATCCCACCGTATCACTGACGTAATTTTGCAATTGAATTTGCTTCCGCAAATTAGCATCGTCGATCAACTGTTCTACTTTACAATTCAAGTCCTTGGCCATTTGTTTGACAATCGAATAACTTTCGGGGTGAACAGCAGTATTATCGAGCGGATTTTTCCCTGCTCGAATACGTAGAAAACCAGCACATTGTTCGAAAGCTTTATCCCCCATACGAGCCACAGCCTTGAGGTCTCGGCGAGCAGAAAAAGTGCCATTCTCTTTTCGGTAGTCAATGATGTTTTGAGCTAAGGTAGGTCCAAGTCCGGAGACATAAGTGAGCAGATGTTTGCTGGCAGTATTGATGTTTACACCTACCGAGTTGACACAGCTTTCAACTACGCGATCAAGACTTTCTTTGAGTTGGGTTTGATTGACATCATGTTGGTATTGACCAACCCCGATAGATTTGGGATCAATTTTTACCAATTCTGCCAAGGGGTCCATTAAGCGGCGACCGATAGAAACTGCTCCGCGAACGGTTACATCTTTATCTGGAAACTCTTCCCGAGCAACTGCCGAAGCCGAATAGATAGAAGCACCACTTTCGTTGACCAAAAATAATTGGACAGGGTGATTAAATTTGACAGAGCGAAACATCGCTAAGGTTTCTCTTCCAGCAGTACCATTGCCAATTGCGATAGCATCCAATTCGAATTTGTGGACCAAGGCTTTGACATCTGCTATGGCGTCTTGGGACCTGGATTGAGGAGGATGTGGATAAATGGTGGAGTTGTATAAGAGCGTACCACTTTCATCGAGACAAACTAATTTGCAGCCCGTTCGAAAACCGGGGTCAAGGGCAAGGACTCTTTTTTGTCCAAGTGGGGCAGCGAGGAGCAGTTGGCGAAGGTTTTCGGTGAAAACCCGGATGGCTTCTTCGTCTGCTTTTTCTTTGGCCAGTTTTCTAAACTCCGTCTCGATAGAAGGGGAGAGCAGTCTTTTGTAGCCCTCCTGAATGGCTTCCTTGATTTGATTGGCATTGGCACTTTGGTTGCGTAGAAACAATCTTTCCAGTTGATATAAAGACTCTTCTACTTCTGGACCAATATTGACACGCAGAAAGCCTTCCTCTTCTCCTCTGCGAATGGCTAATAATCGGTGAGAGGGGCATTTGCTCAATGCTTCTTCAAATTCGAAGTAGTCTTTGTATTTGGCTCCTTCTTTATCCTTACCTCTGGCGACTCTAGATTTGATGGTCGCTTCTCGTGCAAAAGTCTTTCGGATTTTAGTTCTTGCTTGTGCATCTTCATTGATTCTTTCTGCTAGAATATCTCGCGCACCTTGGAGTGCTTCTTCGATATTGGGGACTTCGTCGGTGATGAATTTGCTAGCTTCGTTTTCTGGATTTTCCAATCCTTGTTGCCAAATTGATTCCGCTAATGGTTCCAATCCTTTTTCTTTGGCAACGGTTGCTTTGGTTTTTCTTTTCTTTTTATAAGGGAGGTAAATATCTTCCAATTCCGTTAAGTCAAAACTGGCTTCAATTCTTTTTTTGAGTTCAGGACTTAGTTTTCCCTGTTCTTCAATAGCCTTAAGGATGGTTTCTTTTCTTTTTTCAATTTCCTGCAGTCGCTTTACTTCTTGTTGGATATCTGCGATTTGAACTTCATCCAGAGATCCGGTGACCTCTTTTCTATAACGGGAAATAAATGGAATCGTAGCGCCTTCTTCTAAAAGTGCAATGGTGTTTTGAACTTTTTGCAGTGGCAAGTTCAGAATTTTGGCAATACGAGGGATATTGGAATTACTCATAGTTTTCTTTAGTGATTAAATATTGCGGGTCGCAAGGTAAGGAATGTAATACAAATGAGCTAACAGATGGGGTGGATAAAAGACTTAAGCAGTTTTGATTTTTAGAAAAATTAGCTTGCGGAAAAGAAGACGAGGAGCAATTAGCAGATTACACAAACTCTTGATCATCCCATTCCTCTCGTAACTTTTTGAACTCTTTTAATTCTAATTTTTCATCAAGTTCAAGATGATCTTCTTGGACGGGCCCAAGTTGATTTTTCTTTCTTTCCATTTTGCGAATTTCGCGCTCAATTTCTCGATCTTCCCAGTTTTTATCCAAATTGATAAAAGGAATTCCAACCGCCAATAAATAGTGAAAAAATAAGACCAGTCCCCAAGCCAAAATAGGGTAAATCGCCCAGTTCACCCAAGGATTAACCAATAGGTTGATCGCAATGAGGAAAAGGCCAACAGATATCGCAACTGCTAGATGATAATAGAAGCCTTTTTTACCGCGAACTCGCTTGCGCGCTTTGTGATAATTATTGGAGGACATATAGAGCAAATTTGAAACTAAAGATAAGCATACTATCGCAGACAAAGATTTGTTTTTTACCGCTTAGTATTTGATTTTTGAAAATTAGGTGATTCATGCTAATTCTGAGTCGCAAGGCATCTTTTTTTTCAACAATGCAATTTTAACCAAAGGAATAGTCAAAAAGAGTTGCAATAAAATGCTCAAATGACGAAAAACCCAAACACGTCTTTATATTGTTTTTATATATTTTGTAATACTTTTCCTAAGTGAGTTTTGCATTTTCTATGTCACAGAAAATATGCCTTACTATTGATGCACTTCGCAAAAGATATTATCATTGTAGTAGAAAATTATTTAAAAGTAGTTTTTGTGTTTATTTGTTTGGGTTAGAGACCCTTGCTGTAAAGCAAGGGTTTTCTTTTTCCGGAAACCTAAGGGAAGGTCCTTGGATTAAATTCTAAGAAAATAAAATCTCTCCAAGACTAAAGGGGCCATTTTATCGACCCTTAATTTCCACTATATCGCTAGACAAAAAAAGCCTGAAATCAATTTGATTTCAGGCTTTTTTATAGGTGCCATTTGACACAGGATAGCAACTAATAATTAGTTACCATTTGGAGTAAGGATACTTGGGGTATTAGAAGGAATTCCTTCTGGCTCCTCAGGTGCCTTAAATACTTTTCCTTTGATCGTCAATTTAGTACCTTCTTTTGGAGTATTATCCGCTAATTTTTCATTAGTTGTTAAAGTAACTCTTTTCACAAAAGCACCAATTCTTTTAGTATCGTATCGAACCTTGATTTCTCCCGTTTCACCAGGAAAGATAGGCTCTTTAGGGTAAGTAGGGACCGTACAGCCACAACTTCCTTTTGCATTCGTAATTTGTAGAGGCTCAGTACCTACATTCGTAAACTTGAAATAACGATAAGGATCAGATCCTTGTTCGATTTCACCATAATCAACCTCATAAGTATCAAATTTCATTTGAGGCCCTGTAAGGACTTCTTCCGTCCCAGCTTTAGAATCAGTTGCAATAGCATCAACCTGAGCGATAGTTACATTCGCAACTAAAAATAAAAGGGAAAACATTAGACATAAATTTTTCATCTTGGATTTCATGTTTTTTTTGTTAATCAAAGCTTTAAATGCTAAAGCAGTAGTACGTAGACAAATTTAAGCTTATTTATTTCAAAACAAAAGCCAAAAAAGGCTTTTATTAGTTAATGATTAGTTAATGGAAGTCGCATCTTCAAGTTTTTAATCTAAAAATGCAAATTCTGAGGATTTTCAGGCGATCAAATGTAGATGTAATTCATCTGTTTCTTCAAAATTCTCCTGAATCTACTGGTTAATAACGTTTAAGTAAGCTAATATATGATTAAGACTAAAATATTCTAAACTAGTAACGTCCAGCAGGCCTCATTTGAGGCTACCTATTGGTCAAATTATAGCAAAAAATGATCCATCCCTGTTCCTTTTAAAGAGCAAGCTTATTAGATCATTTTTGGCTTTACAGCTAATTATTATTTATAAAGGGTTGATTAGTAGTGGTTTATGTTATATTTGACTTTTTTGTCAACACAGACTTTATTTACTCGGTTTTTACTTCCCAAAATGGGCGTTTATCAGGCGAAAATTTTGTATTTTTGTGGCCTGAAAGCGAAAATTCCAATACTTACCTACTATTTCTTAATTGATGCTCATTTTGAGTAATTCTATAAATCCAAACCTTACTAAAGCGTATGTTTGATAGCCCAATAATTAATGAGATTGTTGAAAAAGGAACTCAAAAAGATAATTCTTTTGTCAGAGAAGTCTTGAAAGATTTTTGGACTTGTTGCATTAGTAGGGAAGCTAGTTTACTCGCACGTCGAGAGGTATTGACTGGGAAAGCAAAATTTGGAATTACAGGAGATGGTAAAGAAGTGCCACAGGTCGCCATGGCCCGTGCTTTTAAAAAAGGAGATTGGCGCTCTGGATATTATCGCGATCAAACCTTGATGTTTGCCCTTGAACTATCCACGGTTGAAGATTTTTTTGCCCAACTATATGCCGATCACGATAATGATCCTTTCTCTGGAGGACGTCAGATGAATAGCCATTATGCAACACCAATCGTTGACCAATATGGCGAATGGGTCAAACAAACTGCTCAATACAATACTTCTTCGGATATATCCTGCACTGGCGGTCAAATGGCTCGAGGGCTTGGATTGGCGATCGCCTCCAAGAAATATCGAGAAAGTGAAATGCTAAGAGACTCCACTGACTTTTCAGAAAACGGCAACGAAGTTTGCTTTTGTACAATAGGAGATGCGAGTACTTCGGAAGGTGTTTTTTGGGAAACGGTCAACGCGGCGGGAGTCACCAAAGTACCTTTGGCGATCTCTGTGTGGGATGATGGCTATGGAATTTCTGTTCCCAAAGAATACCAAACTACGAAAGGAAGTATTTCTGAAGTACTCGAAGGTTTCCGTTTGAATGAAAAGGGGGAAGGAATGGATATCTACCGCGCCAAAGGTTGGAATTATCCAGAGCTTTGCGCCATGTATGACAAAGGAATTGAGAAAATGCGACAAACGCATATTCCCGCGCTTTTTCATGTAGAAGAACTCACTCAACCACA
>CAYQRA010000127.1:0-11800 GCA_964419315.1 uncultured Saprospiraceae bacterium
TATCAACAAACAGGAAACCGTTTTGCCAACCACCAATGCGCTAGTCCGATTTCGTTTCAATCAATTGATTCCAATTTCTGAAAAAATAGCCCTCCACTGGTTTAATGACGCTGGGATCATTGATGCCAAAGAAAATAATTTGATCAACCTTTTCTTTCTCGGACGAGAAGTGCCAGATGAGATGAATCACATCAATTTTTATGGCTTAGATTACATGGAAAATCCTGCGACTTTATATGGCATCATGGGGATAAAATTGCGTTTCGAACCCATGCATGATTATTTTGCGGCGATCAATTTTAATGCAGGTTATTATGAAGTCAATGCTTTCTCGGTGGCCAATGAGGAAGAGAATATTGAAGTCGGAGAAACTTCTGGACAATTGTATGGTGGAGGAATTGAACTGGGAACTTATACGCGCCTAGGCCCCGCTTGGTTTAGTGGAGAATATAATTTTAAAACGCAATTTTTTAATTACGCTTTGCACTTAGGTTACTTTTTTTAAGCAATAGGTGAGCAAGCTAAAGTTCGGGAGCTGTTGACTAAACAGCTCCCGATTTTGTCCGAAAAGCCTGTTAATTATTCTTTGGTGGTCTTTGTCCTCTTTGTGGTTTAGGTGCTTTTTCTAATTCTTCTTTGGAAATAAAACCATCTCCATTCGTATCAATTTTTTCAAAGTCATTTAGTAGCGGTCCTTTGACTTCTGTTTTTGATAATTTCCCATCCTGATTCGCATCCAATTCAAATATTTTCTCTGTGCTTGGTAGCCCTCTTGGTCGATTTCCTTGTCGTTCAGAAGCTTTTTCTGGTCTGGCATTGGTGGATTGATCCTGAGGTGTCGCTGTGCTTTGCTTCTGTGAATTACACGCGGTACCGAGTGCTATTATGGCAATGATCATTAGGAATTGTTTCATAAGTTTGTTTTATTTGAAAATCTAATTACCCTTTAGAGTCGGTAATCTTAGAAAACCTTCGCAAGAAGGGGATGTTTTTTTAAATAACTTCAATATAAAAAGGGGAGATTAAAAGTTGGATTGGCCATTACGGTAAGGGGGGTAAAAAACAAAAACCCCGAATGTTGAAATTTCAATATTCGGGTTTCCTGTAAGTTGTCAAATGGACAAAAGAAGATTTGGATCAGTAAATACCCGGAAGTAGTTTTTGGGTCTCTTTTTGATATTGCTGAAAAGCTTCTAAATGACCATAGCGTTCTTTATTGGAGGCTTCCAAAAAAGGGATGCCACTCAATCCAATAAGCAATCCCGTTATCCAAATCGGACTAATAATCGTCGCCCATTCCAAACCTTGCAGAACCGGAATGCATGCCAGAAAGATACCTGTCCAAACTAGGATCTCTCCCGTATAATTAGGAAAACGCACGAGGCTGAAAAGTCCTTGGTTCATAAATTTACCTTTATTGTCAGGGTTTAATCTAAATTTGAATTTCTGCGCATCGGCTATCGTTTCGATCAAAAACCCAAGTAGGAATATGATAACTCCAATGGGGAAAAAGGAAGATTGGAGCGCCAAGTCTGCTTGTGTCGTATCCGATCCTAAAGCCACGATATAGGGCAGGGCAATCACCCAAATACTCAAACCCTGTATGATCCAAAAACGACCAAAACGCCACCAACTATGTCTAAATTCATCAAAGCGATGGTCTTTGCCTTTCAATAATACTCTCCGAAAAAGATAAGTGCCCAAGCGGATCGCCCAGAGTATCGGCATCAAAGCTATTAAAAGCCGATAAGGATGTTGGAAATCCGCATACAGGTAAAGCATGGCCATAGCGATGAGTCCAAAGGTCGCTGCATAAGTGATATCTGTAAGCTTATCCGTTTGGTATCGGAAAGCCACCAAGAAAACTAGAATATTAAAGATCAGTGAAACTAGTAAACTGACGAGAATAGGGTTGGATAGCATCTATTGGTATTTTATACCACTCTTTAGAAAATAAGTAATGAGCAAAATATCATCGGTGAAATGGTCAAGACAACGGACCTTCCTCCAAGCTTCACCAAAGGGTGACCTCAATTTTAGGATAAGCCTCTATTAGGGTAACCTGATCGCCAAAATTTTGTTTACCATAGGCGAGTACTTCTTCTTTGTTGAGCTAAAAGAGGCCATCCTAGAAACGGGGTCTGTCGACATCCGAAAAGAAATGGAAGCCATCGCCTTTCGACTTTTGTTCGCCATCTTATGGATGGAATTGTAAAAACCTTCCCTACTTTATGCTCGCTTAGTCCAGGCTTCTTGGCCGATTAAAAATATCCGTTCATCGACTTTTCTAGATTTTCGCTTCGATAATACTCATCTTACCAAAGTATTCAACAATATTCCTGTATAACTCTTAAACCATTTGAATTTACAATAATGAAAGAACACAATTTATTAGAAGACGATGAACCACTCTCGATTAGTAAAGATGAAAAACTGATGGCGACCTTGTCGCACCTTGGAGTCTTTATCGGTACTTTGATGCCCGGAATGGGTAACGTTTTGGTTCCTTTTTTGATCTGGGTCTTTAAAAAAGATCAATCTACCTATATCGAGGAGCAAGCCAAAGAGGCTTTGAATTTCCAGATTACCATGTCGATTTTGATGATCGGTGCAGCGATTGCCATGATTATACTGGTTGGGTTTGTTGTGCTTCCAATATTAATTGTTCTAGATATCGCTTTGAGTATCACGGCGGCAGTGAAAGCCAATCGTGGTGAAAAATATGAATACCCAATCAATTTTAGATTGATTAAGTAAAATTTGCAAGATCAGACCTTGTTTTTCAACAAGACTATAGAAATAATTCCTTTTTATAATTGATAATTGGCTGGAGATTTTCTCCAGCCTTTTTTTTATGACCCTACAAAAGGAAAAGAAAGGAGGATAATTTCTTTTATAAAATCCATTATATTTGTTCCAATTCTTTATCTGAGAAAACGACCCAATCCAATGCCTGAACTTCCAGAAGTCAATACCTTTCAACTTTATTTCAATCAACACGCCTTGCAAAAGCCCATCGCCAAAGTAGTAGTGGCGGATGATAAAATTATTCGGAATGTAAGTGGTGCTACTTTCAAACGCCGCTTAAAAGGAAGAACCTTTGTTGATTCGTATCGCCGAGGAAAATATCTTTTTGGCACCCTAGACAATGGCCATCATGTGCTTTTGCATTTTGGAATGACTGGAGATTTGGTTTTTTATACCCCCGGAAATCCTGGAGCCAAGCATGAGCGTTTTACTTTTGTTTTTGAAAATGGCGACCGCCTTGGCTTTGATTGTCCACGAAAATTTGCCCGAATCCTCTATCTCGATGACCTCGAAGAATACCTCCGCGAGACCAAACTCGGAGAAGATGCTCAACGCATCAGTGAAAAAGAGTTTTTGGAAAAAATGAAAAATAAAAAAGGAAGCATTAAAGGTTTTTTACTCAACCAGAAAATGCTGGCTGGCGTGGGCAATCTCTATGCCGATGAAATTTGTTTTCAATGTAAGATTCATCCAGCAAGTAGTTTGCTTAAGGTTCCCTTGCAAAAGAAGAAACAGGTTTTTAAAAAAATGAACCGTATCCTGAAATTTGCCATCGCTCAAAAGGTACATTATAAAGCCTATCCAAAGGATTGGTTTTGGGAATGGCGGAAAGAAGGAGCCATCGGTCCCGGCGGCCATCCAGTACTTCACGACAAAATCGCTGGGCGGAGTACCTATTTTGTAGAGCATTGGCAAAAAAAATATTAGAGCTGCCGTGAATAGAGTGGGAGAGGACAGCACAAAAAAAGGATTTAGTTTTTCCTAACATAGCACATTCACGTATCCACAATTCAGGTCGTATCTTTCCGCTACTGCCTAGGATTTATTTGCATGCTCTTCCCCAGAACTGCTAAGGAAAATGCTAAGTTGCTTAGGTCGAAGCACCAAAATTTCAAAAAAACTTAAAATAGACCTAGGGTAAGACTAATTTTCAGTGTTCTAATTCAAAAGGATTCCATCTATTTTGTTAGCCACTAGCAAAATGTACCAAAAACAGAGAAGCTTGGTAAAATTTTTGATTATATTAGTCCATCCCATAAAGTGAAAATAGATTCCAATCAAAAAAAGACCAATTCTGATCAATGCTTGATCATTTTGGAACCCAAGTACTTCTCAACGAAACACAAATAATGTACTCGTATTAAAAAAATACATTTATTATTTTTTTAATACGAGTGATTTTGTAATTTAGAATGCTGCTTATTAACCTCTTAAACCTATCATTTATGAATAGACGTGATTTTTTTACTTTAGCCAAAAAAGAAACAATCGCTTCCGCTCCTGCTCAGGTTTCTGCGATTTTGTCGGGGCTTGAAGTGTATGCTGGCCCTTTCGAAAAAGCGCAAGTTATTCACCTTTTGCGACGAACCATGTTTGGGGTCAAACAAGAAGACCTCGAATACTTCCTAGGAAAAACAATGGAGGAAGCGGTTGATGAATTATTACAAACCAGTCCTTTTCCAGATCCTCCTGTCAATAATTATAATGACGCAGAGGTCACTGATCCGGTTGTTCCTTTTGGAGAGACTTGGATTAATGCGCCCTACCTAAATGAAGTCGAAGGAAGAAGAGTGAGTTCTCTAAAGGCTTGGTGGATTAGAAATATCGTAGAGCAAGAGCGAACGATCCAAGAGAAGATGAACTTGTTTTGGCACAATCACATTCCTACCCAATTTTGGGGCGTATTTCGTGCGCGTTGGAGCTATCAATATTTGCAGTCGATACATACTCATTCCATGGGCAATTTTAGAGACTTGATAAAGAGCATGACGCTTGATCCGGGGATGTTGCATTACCTCAATGGGCAGTATAATAATAAGTGGGCACCAGATGAAAATTATTCAAGAGAATTGCAAGAACTTTTTTGTATCGGTAAAGGAAGTAACGCCGCCTATACCGAAGAGGATGTTCAAGTGGCTGCAAGAATCCTGACTGGATGGCGAGTCAACTACAGCGATGACTCTATTTATTTTGATGCGGAAGCTCATGATACAGAAGATAAAACTTTTTCTGCCTTTTATAATAATGCGACCATTAGTGGTCGTACTGGGCAAGATGGAAAAGAGGAATTGGAAGATTTATTAGATCTCCTTTTGGACAATGAAGAGTGCGCCTATTTCCTTTGCCGAAAGCTCTACCGATTCTTTGTGGCAGATGAAATTGATGATACGGTAGAGTTAAATGTGATCGGACCTTTGGCTACTATTCTTAGAGATAATAATTACGACATCTATCCTGTTTTGTCTGCCTTGTTCCGATCTCAGCATTTCTTTGATGCCCTCACACTAGCGGTTCAGCTCAAAGCACCGAATGATTATATCCTAGGGATGATGCGAGAAATGCGTATGAAACTTCCCGCCAAAGACGATCTCAGCAATGCCTATCAAATTGGAACTACCCTTTCTTACATTGGAATGGTTTTACAACAAGAATTAGGAGATCCTCCCAATGTGGCCGGATGGCCTGCTTACTATCAAATCCCAATTTATGATAAAAGTTGGATCAGTACCGATAGTCTCCCAAAGCGTGGAGGGTTTACCGCTTGGTTTCTATGGGCAGGAATGTCAACCGAAGATGATTCTTTTCTTTCGATCATGGATTTGGTTGGTGTAGTAGAAAATCTACAAAGTCCTGCCAATCCTAACCTGGTCATTGATGAACTCTGCGAATGGTTGCTCGGAATTCAACCGACCGATACTTATAAGACTAATTTAAAATCTGCTTTACTCTCTGGACAATCCGATGATAGCTATTGGACCGAAGCTTGGGTTGACTATGTCAATACCGGCACAGACATGGCTTACGAAACGGTTTATACCAGATTGAAATCCCTTTTTTGGGCCCTACTACAATTGGAAGAATGCCACTTGACTTAGAGTGATTTATTCTACAGAAAAGCGAGTAAGGTTTAATTTAAATCATCTTTAAGTTTAAGAAAAATGAAAAGAAAAGAATTTTTAAAATATAGCGCAGGTTCCTTTTTTATTCCATCTATGTTTAATGGTTTTAGTGTAGCTAATGCCCCCAAACGTTGGATGAATTTATTGTCAAATACAGCCGTAGATACCGATAAGGTATTGGTGCTCGTTCGCCTCGATGGAGGTAATGATGGATTGAATACGGTGATCCCTTTAGATCAATATGCTAAATTGGCCGCAGCGCGTTCCAATGTCATTATCCCAGAAGACAAAGTCCTAAAATTAAAGGGCGTTGATCATCTTGGACTTCACCCTTCGATGGAAGGCATGCGCGATTTATACAATGACGATAAATTGCAAATTCTACAATCGGTCGGTTATCCCAATCCCGATTTTTCTCATTTCCGTTCTACCGATATTTGGATGACGGGAGCAGACTCTGATCAAGTGTTGGGAACGGGTTGGGCTGGTCGATATTTGAATAATGAATTCCCCAATTTCCCCGTTGGTTTTCCCAATGAAGATATGCCCGATCCGCTTTCTATAGAAATTGGTTCTTTGCTGTCCTTGACCTTCAATGGTCCAGCCAATGCTATGGGTATGTCGGTCTCTGACCCTGCTGATTTTTTCAGATTGATTGATGGAGATACGGGAACTGTTCCTGCAACGCCGGCTGGAGAAAAACTAAAATATGTTCGCCTTGTAAAACGACAATCCAATGCCTATGGTGAGGTGATGAAAAATGCTTACGAAAGCGTAACGAGCCAGAGTCCTTATCCGGATAGCAATTTGGCAGAGCAATTGAAGATTGTTTCTAGGTTGATTGCTGGAGGAATGAAAACCAGAATCTATATGGTCAGTATTGGTGGTTTTGATACCCACGATAATCAGGTGGATACTTCTGATACCACCAAAGGCGATCACGCTAATTTGTTGAGAGAAGTCTCGGAAGCCATCAGTGCTTTTATGAAAGATCTGGAATTTCAAGGTACGCAGAATCGCGTCATGGGAATGACCTTTTCGGAGTTTGGTCGTCGGATTATTTCCAACTATAGCGACGGTACAGATCATGGTGCAGCAGCTCCGCTTTTTGTCTTTGGACATAATATCCAAGGCGGAATTTTAGGAGAAAACCCAACGATTCCAACTGGTGCTGACGAGGATGATAATATTCCGATGCAATATGATTTTCGATCGGTCTATGGCACGATGTTGCAAGATTGGTTTTGTGTACCCACTGATCAGGTCAATTCTATCCTCCTCAATACTTATCAAGTATTGCCTATCGTCTCTTCTTCTGATTGCGTGACGGTGAGTGTGCGAGATCGGAATAGAAATGCGGGTATAAATTTGATTGCTGCTTATCCCAATCCTTTTGTGGAGAAGACCACGATTGATTTTGAAAGTGATGGCGGACAATGCATGATTCAAGTTTTTAATGCTCATGGCCAATTGGTAGCTACTCCGACGAATAGAAAGTATGAAGCGGGGCGCCATCAATTAGCATGGGATTCTGGAAATTTACCTGCGGGTACTTATCATTTGCGCTTGCAAAATGGTGCAGTGCAACAAGTACGCGCAGTGCTAAAAGTCAGATAAACCATCCTACCTAATTAGGATAGAACAAAAAAACCTCCTGAATCACGAAATGGATTCAGGAGGTTCTTTTTTTGGAGATTTTATTTATTTATTTATTGACCTGACCCGCAATAGCTCTAACGATATCCATCTCCAAATCTTTTCCTTCCATAACATCTTCTACCGTATAAACAATCGGATAATCTGGAAGTACACCGCGTCCTTTATCTTCCTTTTTTAGATCAAATACAATTCGGAACATTGGGTATTTGATTTTTACTTTACTATTCGGTAAAATCAATCGAGGCATTTGGAAGGCATTGGTACTTTTCTCACCACCCCCACATTCTTGACCAATGGTGGTAGCTAATCTTGGCTCTCGAAGATAAGAACTGACAATAGAAGAGGAAGAAAAAGTCAGCCCATTCATTAGTAACATGGTACGACCTCGATATGGATTTTTTTTGCGTGGTTTTTTACTAAAACCCATATGCAGATGCGTACTGTCTTTAAAGCTTTTATAAGCCATTGGCATAAAAATAGGAAACAAAACCCGTCGACCAAACTTGGCAGTCAGGTGTTGGTGAACAGCAGGTTTTCCTTTTTTCCTTTTTCCAAATAAACTAACTTCATCGTCTCGAAAATAAGAAACCAAGGTTAGTGCTTCTTTTCCCGATCCTCCTCCATTGTCTCGTAAGTCAATGGCTAAATTGGGAATCTGATTCTCTGCTAGGTAACGGAATGCTTTTTTATAAAAACGAACCCCTCTTTTACCATCAAAGCCTTTAATCTTAAGGACGGCTGTATTCTCTTGACCTTCTAATATCCGTAGCTGATAACCTTTCTTATTTAAGACGACCTTGTCTTTAGGACGCTTTGCATTTACTCGTTTTTTTATGTCCTTATTAAAATCTGGGAAAGTTACTTTATTGGCAGGGACTTGGATTTCTTGGGTCTTGCCATCGGGTAAGCGGATACTCAAATCAAAGTTTTCTTTTTCTCCGTAATAAAACAAATAACGAAAATCAAAATTCAGATTGATTAAGCGATCGCGATGAGTGAGGTTATAGCCATCTGAAGGAAACATAGTTTGAATATCGCTAATGATTTTGTCGGCACTGCGCCCATCAATCGCAAGGATGGTAGTTCCTGGAGGCAACTGCGTAGAATCTGCCAAATGATTATAAGTCACCAATAATTGATCACCAAATTTTTGGGCTTGAAAAGGAATAAAGGCGTGTAAAGTTTCTGCTTTTTTTAAAGCCTTGGCATATTTATAATAAGAACCTGGCCGTTCGACTCGGGTATGCCCACAACCTAGTTTTGTAAATAATGGGTACAAGACTTTTCTAAATTCCAACTCGGTCATCGGTTGGTCGATTTTTGCTTTGGCTTGAGCAAACCAAAGTTTCATGCTATCTTCTGGATGGTAAACGCCCCAAGCAGGATGCTCTTGATAAAAGGCTTTATACAGTACCGCAAAATCTTCTAGCAGTGCGCTAGTACTATATTTTCGATCAGGATCATAATCCTTTTGAGCGGATAGTGGAGTAATAGAAAAAAGAAGTAAAAAAAAAGAAATTGTTTTTATTAGTTGCATCGGGAAATGAGGTTGGTTCACCTGTAAGTTAATATTTTTGAGTAAACCTAAAATGAAATCGGTAGGGATTAACGTCAGTTTAACGATTCGAATTATTGTCCCTTTAATTCCAGAAATTTTTCCCATTCCAAATCTGTTTCTTCTAATAAATCTTCTAAGGTATAAGTGAGTTTATAATCGGGTAGAAGACCTCGTCCTTTATTTTCTGCGGCAATTTGATGTTGGATGGCATAAAGTGGAAAAACTATTCGCATACGCGTATGTGGCAATTCTAATTTGGGCATCAAAAAAGCATTGGTTCCCGATTGACCACCACCTGTTTCTTGACCAATAAAAGTAGCTCTTTTTTCATTCGCCAAATAAGCGGCGACTAAAACCGAAGCGGAGAAAGTTCGGCCATTGATCAAAACATAAAGGTCCCCATCGAAATGATGTTTCTTCCGTGGTTTAAGTCGAGCACTACGGATAATCTCCGTTGCTGTTTTCTTATTTTTAAAATTGAGAGGTACTAATAGGGGAACAATGACATTGTACAAGAACTTTTGTTTGAGGTATTTTTCATAAGGCCCTTTTTTACGTTTTTTTCTCGCGATCAATTGCTTGGGTTGATGAAGTAAATAGGAAAGTAATCGACCTGCATCCTTTACCGCACCACCTCCATTGTCGCGCAGATCCAAGACCAAAGTTTCGATCTCTTTTTTATGGAGATGTTTAAAAGCTTTTTTGTAAAAGCCCTTTCCTCGACGCTGCCGAAAACCTCGGATATCCATCAAGGCAGTTTTCGGATGATCCGCCAAGCTAAGTAGCTGGTATCCCTTTTTTTGGAGGACGCTTTTTCCCACTTGGAGTCGATTGGTTTTTCTTTGACGGATCAAGGCCAGCCTTTCGTCTAAAGTAGCTAGATTGGCGCGGACTTGGATTTCACTAGTATCGCCCGATGGGCTTCGTAATTTTAGGTCATACTGATCCTCTTCTCCATAATAGGAACGGTAGTACGCATCAAAATTGACATTGAAAGCTCGTCTTCGATAAGTTTGATTATAACCATCACTGGTAATTCTTTGACTAAGCGTCTGGATGATTTCAGCCGCCTGGCGACCATCTATCGCTAATATTTCGGAGCCAATACTTATTTGATTAGAATCTGGTGTAGTGATCGTGCCAACAAATATTTTATCGGCGACCCAATAGGCCTGAATGGGCGGGTAGCGTCTTTTAATGTCCGCTTTATCTTTATTACTTTGATACTTAATAAAAGCTTTAGAATTTTGCATCCGCGTGTGTCCACAGCCCATTTTGGCAATGAGTGGGTCGAGCAATTGGCGAAAGGCCGCCTCGGTCATATCTTCCTGAATTTGTGCGCCCGTTTGTCGAAACCAGATCTCCATAGAATCCAAAGAATGGTATTGCCCCCAAGCAGGATGTCCCAAACCAATGGCCGAATGTAAGATGTGGAAATCTTTTTTTAATAAATCTACGCTGATTTTGGCTTCTGGGTCAAAAATCTTTTTTTGCGTCAGGCCAGGAACGGTCGTCCAAAATAAAAGAAAAAAGCATAAAAAAAGCGGTGCTTTCATGAAATAGAGACTTAAGAGCAAGTTTATAGGGAACGATCAATACTAAAAAAGACCAAAGATACACTATTGAAAACCATACCAGTTCTTTCGAAGATTTTAAGCTTGTGATTTCGTGAAGTGTTGAATTCCTTTTTAAGTTTCATTTTAGGTGGAGTAGGTCGAGGATACTGATAGGTCTTTATTGATTCTCCACAAGTTTAAAACCGAGAAAAACTATAGTTTATTGATATTGACTTTTAATAAAAAATTGGCTGTTCGTTACGACTTGCAAGTCGTACACGGATCAACGTTGAGGTCTCCCGAACTCGATTCTTAAATAGGCCATAGACATGCTGACCAAGGAAGGTGGTTTAGGTCGGGAGACCTTCACTTAGGTCCGCATATTACCTTTAGATAATAGCGAACAATCGGGTTTACATTCTAATAGTATTCTATTTGCTAGCCTTTAAAAAATAGATACTGCTAAGATGATCAAACTATCCATGCTTCACTCTCCAATCAACTCTTTGGGCAATTCCTTGGAAGCCTTGGCACCCAATTCTTTAATGCGCTCCGCGCGACCAATCAGCGTATCTCCAAATTTCTTCGAATCCGTTAGCTTATTCATCGCACTATCATAGGCATTGCGGGCAGCATCGATGCGTTGGCCAATGCTTTGCAAATCTTCCACAAATGCACAAAATTTATCATAGAGTAAACCACTTTGGCGAGCGATTTCGAGGACGCTTTTCTTTTGTTTTTCTTGTTTCCAAATATAATTGACCGTACGCATGGTTGCCAAGAGGGTAGAAGTCGTGACGATCACAATATTTTTGTCGAGTGCATCCAAGAAAATCCGAGATTCTCCTTGTAAGGCGAGCGCAAAGGCAGGTTCGATAGGTACAAAAAGCAAAAGATAATCGGGCGAATTGATTTGGTACAAATGCTGGTAGTTTTTGCTGTGCAAATCTTTGATGTGATTGCGGAGGCTATCGGTATGTGCTTTGAGGTGTTTGGCTTGCTCTGCTTGATTGGGAGCGTGGATATACCGCTCATAAGCTCTGAGCGATACCTTGGAATCTATAATCAAATGCTTTTGAGCGGGGAGGTTGATGATAAAA
>CAYQRA010000128.1:0-11779 GCA_964419315.1 uncultured Saprospiraceae bacterium
AGGTCTTCTTCATTCAATCCTTCGATATCAGTATCTGTGTATTGAAACTCAATTTGCGCATCAAGGTCTGAATTATTTTTTGGGTGAATCCCCAACACCTTGGGAATAGATTGACCACTTTCTAAGTCAATCGATTCATTGTATCGTATCACTTTAAGATCCTCCATAGGGAGGCCAGCGGTGATTTTTATTCCTTGTTCGGGAATCGAAATTGATTCCTTTTCAGAAATGTATGGAAAATCATACTTAGCCATTACTTCTGATCTATTTTTATCTACACCAGCCCCATGATTGAAAAAGAGAAGGGCATTAATAAAAATAAAGGAGAAGGTAAATAAATGGAAGAACCATTTATTTTGTGCTTTTGTGTTTGGTAAAGATAAATTAAGCATCGCTGATTTATTTTGTTTGGTAATTTTTATTCGGATGGGGGATAGTATACCAAGCAAAATTTTCAAAGACCATGCTAGAGACCGGCCAAAAAAATAGTTTCCTATTTAAAGTGACTCCAATCATTATTTACATTAAGTTTTATTTACATAATATAAAAACATCAAGTATTCATTCTTATTTGGAGCAAAAAACATTCTGCTTGATCCTATTAAATCATCATTTGAAACCAGACTTTTTAAATATAAAAAAGTTCAAAAGGTGGGAAATACTTATTGGAAAATCATTTAATAAACCATGATTAACAAATCATTACACATCATCTAATTCATTAAATCATGATTATTTTAAAGGTTAAGAATTGACTTTCTTAAGCTTTATTTTTTTGATATTTTAGTTTACTAGCTCTGAAAACAATTAAGTTTTTTTTAATTCACAGTTCAGACCATGGACTTTCTTTTTTTCTGACCTCATTTTTTTTCCAAAAAAATCTATTTTGTGACCTATCTTCTTTCTCTTTTAAAAGGAAAAGATACATCCCTTAAAATCAAAACATCAAAGTTATTTTAAAACAGACCGGTAAGTAAGTGCTTCGACCAGATAATATTGCTTCTATCAAACTCCCTCTAATTCATCTTCCACCAAACAATCAGAAAATTCATTTTTTTACCTATCTTAAGTCCTTATAAAAAAAGCAATCAACCCTCACAAAATGAAACCCAAGATATACGATGCCATTATAGTGGGCTCTGGAGCAGGTGGCGGAATGGCCACCAAGATATTAGCGGATGCTGGACTGAGTGTCGCGGTAGTTGAAGCAGGCCCTTTTTTCGATCCGAAAGATCCAAAAACCATGACCCAGATGAAATGGCCCTGGGAATCGCCGCGCCGCGGAGCAAGCACCAAACGGGCTTTTGGCGACTATGATATGTCTTATGGCGATTGGGAAGTCGAAGGAGAACCCTATACTCAAAAAGGGGATACCAATTTTATGTGGTGGCGATCTCGAATGCTCGGCGGTCGTACCAATCACTGGGGAAGAATCTCGCTTCGCTTCGGCCCTACCGATTTTAAACACAAAGACGTAGATGGCTTGGGCGATAATTGGCCCATCAGTTATGATGACATCAAACCTTATTACGATAAACTCGATAAATTAATTGGGGTCTTTGGTTCCAAGGAAAATTTACCCAATGATCCAGATGGTTTTTTCCTACCGCCTCCCAAACCGCGTTTGCATGATTTGTATTATATCAAAGCGGCAAAGAAAATGGGGGTTACCGTGATCCCTTCTCGCCTATCTATTTTGACCAAACGAATTAATGAAGAACGGGGCGTCTGCTTCTATTGCGGACAATGCTCTCGCTCTTGCAATGCCTATGCAGATTTTTCTTCTGGCTCTTGTCTCATTTTCCCAGCGCAAAAGAATGGCGGCCAAATCGACCTCTTCACTAACTGTATGGTTCGCACCGTGACTACCAATGACGAAGGTTTGGCGACAGGCGTTTCTTATATCAATAAGGAAGATCGGATGGAATATAAATTGAGAGGCAAGACGGTTGTACTCGGTGCTTCTGCTTGTAGTTCTGCGCGGATTTTACTCAATTCTAAAAGCAAACAACACCCCAATGGGCTCGGCAATAGCAGTGACCTAGTCGGTCGCTACCTCCACGATTCTACCGGATCAAGTCGAGCAGGGTTTATTCCAGACTTGATGAACCGAAAGGTCTATAATGAAGATGGAGTCGGTGGCATGCATGTCTATTCGCCTTGGTGGCTTGATAATAAAAACCTGGATTTCCCAAGAGGATATCACATCGAGATTTGGGGAGGATTGGGTGTACCGGCTTATGGCTTTGGTTTTGATGTAACAGCGATGAACAAATTTATTGGCGGAACGATAGGTGGCTATGGCGACAAATTGCGAGAGGATGTCAAAAAATTCTATGGTGCAGTGATTGGCTTTGGTGGTCGAGGAGAATCTATTGCGAGCTATGACAATCGCTGCGAAATAGATCCAGAAGTGGTGGATGAATTTGGGATTCCTGTTTTACGTTTTGATTATAAATGGTCGGATTATGAAAAACTACAGGCCAAACATATGCAGCAAACTTTTGAAGAATTGATCGACAATATGGGGGGAACTGTTCTTGGCGACACGCCTCCAAAAGAACAAGATTATGGTTTATTGGCACCCGGACAAATCATCCATGAAGTAGGAACTACTCGCATGGGCAATGATCCAAAAACATCGGTGACTAATCCAATGCAGCAATTGCATGATGCCAAAAATGTTTTTATCGTAGACGCTGGACCTTTTGTTTCGCAAGCAGATAAAAATTGTACTTGGACGATCTTGGCTTTGGCGATGCGGACTTCGGAATATATTGTGGAAGAGTTTAAAAAACAAAATTTGTAAATCTAAGGGTAAAGTGTTTTTTGAATTTTTAGAAAATAAAAATTATGAATAGACGAGATACTTTAAAAACGTTATTGGTCGGTACAGTGGCTGGCGCTGGGCTAGGAACGCTTGGCTGTAAGACAGAAGAAACAGAAACTACTGCAAAAACAAGTGCCAAGGAAAACGGTTTGTACGGTAGAACGCCCGCAGAATTGGAACATGATCAAGAAGTGATGGCGGAAGTTTTTTTGAATGAAACAGAGTTATCAACTATTGCGATATTGTGTGACATCATCTTACCAGCTACCGCTATGGCGGGCTCTGCGACGGAGGCTGAAGTACCAAAATTTATTGAGTTTATTGTCAAGGATATTCCCAAGCATCAATTGCCGATGCGTGGTGGTTTGATGTGGTTGGAAATTGAGTCCAATAAGCGTTTTGAAAAACCTTTTAAGGATATTAGTGCTGCGGAGCAAATACAAATCATCGACGACATTGCCTATCCTGATCCCGAAGGAGAAAAACCGGAAATGGCTCATGGGATTGCCTTTTTTAATTTGCTGCGCAATCTTACTTTGACGGGTTATTATACCACTCGTATGGGATTGGACGACTTGGGTTATGTGGGCAATCGCGCCAATCTATGGGATGGTGTCCCGGAGGAAGTTTTAAAAGACCACGATGTGGATTATGATCCGGAGTGGTTGGCGAAGTGTATCGACCATGAAAATCGCGAAGCGATTGCGGAGTGGGATGAGGAGGGGAATTTGATTAGTTGAGGAAAAGAATAGTTGAAATATTTCAAAGACATTTTTATTAATTCCACTTTAAAGGTCCTCCACATGAAATATCCATAGTGGTTGCATTTTTAATAGAAAACAATTTTAGAAGCTTAGCCTGAACAGATTCGATTATTCTTTTATCAAGAACATTTTCACATTTATAATTCATAAGTATTATACTACGAGAATTGAAAACTGCAAAAATTGGTTGACTTTTTATGTACTTCCTATCTTTATTCCAAATGACCTTTTCAATATCTCCTAGATTCTTTAAAAAAAAATTCATTTCCTTTTCAAATTTTTTTTCCGTCTTGTATTCGATAAAATTAATAGTTATCGCGTTTCTTAGTTCTTCACTTTCCAATAAAATTTCTTTACGATAAGAGTAGGTATTGCTTTTAAAAAAACGATTAGGAAGTTGATCGGTTTTTACTAAAAAATGTTCTTTTGAATTAACAATAAATTGTTTAACTCGCATGGTATCTATTTCCATGGATTTTTTGCTTAATTCTTCTTTTGGAATAGACTTTAGCTTAGCCTCATTACACGACAATAACATAAAAATCAGTATCAATGATAAATATTTATCAATCATTTACCTTTCATTTCTAGGTTCAAAAAATCGTACGTAATCTCTTCCACCAGAGGTAGCTTCGTAAAAGTCTCCTGATTCACTTGGATTAATATCAAATTCTCTTACCGACTCTGCCGACCTATCTTCTTCCGCTCCAATTGCTGAAAAAGTCCAATGCTCTGTGCCATTTCCATTATCTGTTCTTTCCACAAAAGAGGATAAAACCATATTATGAGATGCGTTTGACCCTGTTCCACCATATAATTGAACTAAGGAACCTGGCTTTACTTCTGATACTCTTATTTTTCTATACTTATCGGAGGTATGTAAATTACCAGCAGTTATATAATGATTATTGGAGGACAGATGTGGCATATAACCAGCGTTATAGACGACATCGTGCATAAAGATATTACATTTCCAAAGCTCACTTCCCCAGTTGACCCTATATTCTCTTTGACCATTGATGGTTTCACTTCTTCTTGAAGAAGCACCGGACAATGCTCTATTAGGAGTAAAGAAAGTATTCGACTCAGTGCCATAGCTTGCTCCTATGCTACCCGAAGCTCTACTTCGCGCACTACGGATGATCTCTTGATTGCTTGTATTTAAAAAATTTCCATACTCCTGTACAGCATTGTTATAGCTTGGGAAATTTTCTCTAAATTCCAAGAATACAAGTTCATCCGCGGAAGGAATATAAATGACTGCCCCCTCACTTAACGAAAGTACTTCAGGATAGCTATAAAGGGTAAAACCAAATAGCTGTATGGTTTTGATATGCTGATTAAATAATTTTAATTTTTCGACTAGCATCCCATTTTTCCGCGCCAAATAGTTCCATATATTATCTTCACTCCCTTGACTCATATCGTCCGAAGTTAAAGTATAAGTATTTCCTGCATTTAAATTTACTTCGGTTACATCAGAAGATTTTTCTGGTATCTGCCTTTGGATAACATTAGAATCAGTAGTTTTCGACTCTACACTTTCCGTCGTAAGTACAGGACTATTATTTTTAGCTAATGATTTTCCAAAATCATCAGCCTCTTGCTCCAATTTGGAATTATCATTGATTTGCTTTCCTTTCTGCTGAATAGTCGGCCTGACAATATTAGTTCTTTGTTGAGCAACATGAGCGAACTCATGTCCAATCAATTCTTTTCCTTTGACTGAACTTGGATTGAATTCATTTGGAGCAAAATGAACAGAATTTCCTTGCGTAAATGCACGCGCATTTAAATTAATTGCCTCTTGTGAATTCTTCTGAATCTTAACATTTGACAAGTCCTGTCCCAGTGAACATTCCATTTGAGTTTGAAGTCTTTCTGGTAAATTTTCATTGCTCTTCCTTTGAATCGGATTAGCATTAGAAGAGAAGAAATTTGCTCTATTACTAAAGAAGTTATTTTTATTTTCTTTTGACTTAAAGAAAGATTGACTAGCATTTATGCTATCATTTTTTTTCTTTTGATTTGATGATTGCTCCTTCATGGTTTAATATTGAAGTTGTTCTATCCTCCTATTTATCAGTTGCAAAAACAAAACGTTAGTTAAATATTGACTTCTTAATCCTTAACAAGCTAAAAGCATTTAAGTAAGTTAGGCCTAGTTCTTCATTCTATTTGTAAGAAAACGAATAGAATCCATTTACTGATAGTACGATTAATCTGAGCAAATACTCTATTATCAGCTAGTCAATAATACATATACTTCTTTGTAGGAATCCCCTACTCCACCTGCAAATCTATCACCGCTCCACCATTGTTTTTTTCTTTGACCAATCTAAACACAAAGGTATCGATCACCTTCCCATTGGCCAACACGCGAATGCGTGGCGTATTGATACGCACATTGCCCGTACCAAAACTATTGGTATCTATGGACAAGCGATGCTTGACCAAGCCGAGATTTAAAGGCACCACTACATCAATCGATTTGGCAAATAACTCTTGATTTTCCAATACTACTTTATCGTCGTAATAAATCGTGATTCTATCTTCATCTGGAATATCGTGATCCGAAATTCGGAGCGTCACTTCTTTGAGGTCTTTGGGAATTCCGATTTTCCTTTGTCCATTGTTCACGACTTCGTAGACGCCTTTGCGAGTGATGGAAAATTCGTAAAATTTTCGGTGTAGAAAAAGGGAATGTCGTTTGAGTTCTCCTTTTTCATCAGAGACAATTAATTTGACCGGATCAACTTTTTCATCTACTCCCCAATCCTGATTTTTTTCAATGATAATTGTTTTACTTTCTTCAGGTGCCAAATCTAGAGCCAACGATTGCGGATCATCTTCCAGAAATATCGAATAAAAGCCGGGTGTTCCTTCCGCCTTAACGCGAATGGAATATTTACTCCCCGGAGTACTGTTGCGACTTTTTTGAAATTTGAGCTCCACACTTTCCTGTTCGGTTGTTACACTCGACAATTGCTCTAACCTTGGTTTACTCGCTTTTTTCTGAATGACTTTTATCGCTGCATTTTTTTCTTGGTTGGCGCTAAGTTTAAACACTTTATCATAACCATCTACCTGAACAGCGATGCTGGCAGAAGAGAAATAATTGCCCATATCATCTGCATAGAAAATAAGTAGATTTTCTTTTTGATCGGCCAGTTTGACCTCAATTTCTTTATATCGCCTTTTCTTCGTCAGCGTCATCTCCTTTTCAATTACTTGGTTTTCAGAGTTGAGAAAAATAGAAACCTGATCATCGTCAATACGTTTATAAGAGTCCCAGATTTTTAAATTGATCGTTGGTGATTTTACGATGATATCATCGTAAATCTCGATCCTTCGGTCTTTCAATATAGTATCTGGACTTTCCTCTACCTGCTGGCTAGCGGGCAACTTTTCTCCTTCCTCCACTAAAACGACTCCAGATTTCTCCTCCTCCAAAGCCGCCTTCTCTTCCGATATTACGGTCTTTTCTTCCTCCTCCACTTCGGTGGTCAGGGTAGCATTAGAAGAAGATTTTTCCGCTGTTCCCTGCATGCGTTTGCGATCTGCTTCCAGCATATCTTTAATCGCATAATCATCTAGGCGTTCATAAAAAATCTTGAGTTCATCAATGAGTCCCATAAAATGACTCTTGCCTTTACCGATTACCAGACTATTGGTAAAGCCTCCCAAATCTTGAAACATGGTGCCATCATTGGATTTAGAAACCTCCTGTCCTTGCAGGTAAATCTGATAACCAAATCGACTTCCGGTATAGGTAAAAAACAACCAGCCATTATCTTTTTTGGCCATGACATTGACATTGGGCAAATTGCCCGGTAGCGTAGTTTTTTCCGTTCGAATTCTTCCCCAATGGTCATTTAAAAACACTTCTATAAAACGCTCCACATCACTTGGAGCTCCTTGGGCAACTCGGCTTTGCCGAATCAAACTTTGTTCGCCTTGATATTGTAGGGGTTTAAACCAAAAAGACACCGTGATGGCTTCATCCATTTCGAGTAAAGTACTCAGGTTTAGTTCGGTAGATTTTCCATCGAGGTAAATCGCCTGATCAAAAAGGCCACTTTGCAATTCGGGTTCCATACTAGGGGAACGCAAGATTTGCTTGATCTCCGTCAACTCCTCCATCGACCAATACTTGTCGCCATCGTATTGAGCAATAGCGGTCATACTGAACATCAAAATGAGCCCGAAGCCATATAAAATTCGATTCATAATCAATTTATTTTGGTTTTACCAAGCATCTTTAACTTGCTGTAAGATACTGCCCGCAGGGGTATTCGTTCCCTTGTCGGTCTGCGCATCATCCACGATTCTTTCTAGGCGTTCTTTTTCTTTCTCCGCCAAAGCTACCTTACCTTCTAGACTTTCTACTTTGACTTTATTTTCTGCAATATTATCTTCTTTTTGCTTGACCTCTCCTTGGATAATTTCTAAACGACTTTTCAATCTTTTAATTTCATCCATATGATGCTTATAGAGATTTTCAATCATCATAGAAATTTCGATACCTCGGTCTTCTTTACCATCTTCCATATTACTAGCATTCGCATTGGGAGGTTTGGAATGAACCTCTGCCGTAAAATAAGCTTCTACTTTCTCGGCCCTAATGCCTTTCTCTTGTAGAATCCCTAAAGTCGTTCTATAAGCACAATAAGCTCTTAGAAAAGCCAATTCTCTATTGCTAATCATCCGCGTTTCTCCTGCCTCGATATTGAAGTAATTGGTTTCTCCATCTAGCGTTTTAAACTCTTCACTAATGGCTTCATCGGCTCGGAAGCGAATAATTTTTTTGGTAACACCTCCTCTCCAATCTGCATTTCCAATCACTTGCAATTTGATGCCAATGGCATCGCGACTAGTCGGAGGCACTTCGTCTAATTTCACCAAGAGGACCGCCATCAGATCACTGGTAAAATTGATGATGTCTGCATTGCAGTATTGGGCCACTTTATAGCCTCCCACATTGGGCTCGATATTACTACTCATTCTACCCTTCTTGTATTCAAATTTTACGATAGCTTCCGAATCTCCAATCACCACTTCTTCGGTACTGGTAGGCGCATCATCAGCTACCTGCCGACCATTTCTGATCACTTGTCGAAGTTCCTGTAAAGTACTATTCGATAATTTGCTGAGGTCTCCTAATTCCACTTTGACTTCTTTTTCTCGTGGAATATCAATTTTTTCAATTTCCGCTTTTATACTATCTGATTCTGCACGTAAACTTTCTATGGCTTTATTATCCTCCAAAATGTCTGCTTCTAATTTTTTGATATCTGCTTTGTATTTCGAAATTTTATCATCCTCTACGGCAATCTTTCCTTCGAAACCCTCTTTATAAAAACCCAGTTTATTTTGTAGCCATCTGGGATAACTAGAAAAACTCCTTATCCCCGTCAGGTTATCTTCATCCAAATCCTTCATTTGTTCCATTAATCTCTCATCATTTTTGGTCTTATACCCTTGTTCCCATAGTTCCGAAGCGACGCTAAAATATTTGTAGGCTTCCGCCGACTTCCCCATTTCCTCCTTCACCAAAGCTTCTTGAGTATAGTACATCAAAGGATTTTTCAAATGCATTTTTTTTCGCATCCGATCCCCCGGTTCATCGGGATTAAGAACCATCCCGATACTCACCAAGTCTCCTTCCTTAAAAGCTTTCTTCATTTGCTTTTTCAGCTTATTTGGTGCTAATTTGGCCACTAGCCAAGCAATCAAACCTCGTTTTTTTTGCTTGGGAGGATCTTCAGACAATTGTTTTTCTTCCGCTGCTTGGCTGACCAGGTTATTGAGATACTGTGGATTTTGTATTAGACCATATTTGTCCGTAACCTTTTCGACATTTTTTTTGGATTGATTATAAATAGATTTAAAACTTGCCACCTCATTATTGCCCACGGAGGTTTCTTGCTGTAGTGCCTTGACAAAAGACTGAGAATAAACTCCCCCTCTGCGGTCATGTACATAGGAAGGTTCGCTGGGAGCACTGCTGGTAAAAACCACTAAGCCACTCTGATCGAGAAAAAGTTCTTTAAACTTCTCAACTGGTCGACTATTCGCTGTAGCGGTACTAATGGCATCATAAGTGGAAGAATTACTACTTGTGGTGGAATTGCTAGTCAGCATTTTTTCTCCCTCCAGATAATTATTATTGCAAGCTTCGGCATAGGCAATAAATAATTTGGGGCTCAACTGACCTCGAAATTCCTCGATGATCTGTTTGAAGGGCATGCTATTATTATTAATGTCCTCTTCGGACTCCATGTTGGTGCTATTGAGAAAGAGTAGATTGGGATAATCTAGTAACTCGGTAACCAGATTAAAGCCATGACCAATAAAAATAAAAAATAAAATATCGTTTTCCAGATTTCCATTTTCTGATTTCAATTGATTCTTAATCACTGATACATTGTCAATATTGAAATCAGTTCCCGTAAAGTTGTAGATTTCCACATCAATTCCATTTTCGATTTTATGGATCCGATGCAGTTCATCAGTGATCAAGCGATGCGAAACTCTATTGCCTTTACCGATTGAATAATCATCTGTACCTGCAAACACCACGGCATGCATAGTGGTCGCTGATAGATTGGTAGAAAGGAAAATTATTAGGCAAAAATAAAGTCCTTTTCTTACGATTTTATTAAAATTGTACATCATCCGTCTTTTGGTTGTTTTATGGTCCTTATGTGAAAATATTATTATTGCAAGATATTTCCGTAATTTGTTCTTAAATTTTTTTGAATTACTATGAATAAACTTTTTTTCTTATTACTGGCTTTACCCTTTTTGAGTGTCTCTAGTGCTTTTGCGCAAATTGATGCAGCACTCGTAGCGAAGGTTACTAAAATTCACGAATTGGCTAAGGATGGGCATAAAGACAAAGACCCCAAAAAGCTTATGGATGCTGCCAAAATACTCAAAGAAAACCCTAAGATTCGATCCTTTAAAGGACAAGACCCTGTCAACTCCGATCCTGCTTTGGATTATTTTAATCGTAAATCCCTTTTAGAAGCGGCAATCCTACATACCTCGCCCAAAAAAAAACGCAAGCGACGCAAAATCCAGGATAAGATTGATAAGATCGCCAATTATTCCAAAATGAGCCTCGAGGATGGCGACCTACAAGTAGAAATTATTAAAGATCTCGAACCGGGAGAGTCCGTTGACCTTCCATACGCCATTGGTACTCAAAAATGGGTAGGGGTTCACCTACAAGACGCCAAACAATTGGCGATGTCTCTTTTTTTCGAAAAAGAAGTTAGAGCTTTAATAAGTGATGCTAAAAAAAGTCCAATTAGTTATGATTATCAAACTAAAACTAGGGGAAATTACAAAATCGAAATAAAAAATCAATCTAATCAACAATCATCAAGCACCTTTTTGATGATTATGTATTAATTTGGCTGCATGAAACGTCCATGATTGAATCCTTACTTCTTGGTGTACCTGTCGGCAAAAGCAGGTTTAATGCCAATCTAATCATGGTAAGCCTGCCTGACGGTAGGTGAGGTTCCATATGATCTTAATTCAAAACAAAAAAGACATATGAAGCAATTGTTGGTGGGACTATTATTGACTTTTGGCCAGTTATCTTTAGCGGCCAGCAGCCCTTCTCCTTTGCTAAGGGAGATTGATAGCCTACGAATTGATCTAAAAGAAAATAGAGAAAAACCTTCCGAAAAACCTATTCTTCAATTTTTACGCTATTATCAGCGAATTGATAAAGAAATCAACCAGCTCCCAACAGGAAGCTATTCCCTGCAGGAGCAGTATCAGTTTTATTTTAAGGAAGCATTGCCTTACTTTCACGAGTTGATGTCTACCATTTCCAAAAAATCATCCCGGCACATATTCTCTTCTTTTGAAGCGCCAATAATAGACAACGCTTTTCAGGTAGCTTACCGCCTACATCAAGAAACAAAAGATCCTCAATACCTCAAGGATGCTTTTGACCTTTTTGAAAAACAAAAATTCCCCTCCCGCCAATTGCCGAGCACCATTCCTGATAGCCTTTCCCAAAAACTGAATCAATGGGAAGGAAAAATCAACGCCGTCAATGATTCTATCCAACACGACGAACAAGCAGGCATGCGTTTGCGAAAAAGTCAATACGATCAAGAGCTTAGAGCAGTGCATCATCTGATCCGTAAGCAATACCCCGAGT
>CAYQRA010000129.1:0-11769 GCA_964419315.1 uncultured Saprospiraceae bacterium
TCCTTAAGTGCATCTTTGATAGCCTCCATAGTTGCATCTAGTGCTGCAGTTGCATCTGCTTTCTTCAAACCTGCTTTCTGAGCAATGCTGTCTACCAATTCTCCTTTGTTCATAATTGTTATTGATTTAGCGTTTTTTTGTAAAAAAGTATTGATTAATTCATGTCATTCAATACTCTAAAATTATCGTGGTCACAAATTTAGAGGGATTTATTAAAATTACAAATATTTTAACTTAAAAATACGACAAAACCCGCTTATTTAGGGCATTCTAGCATTTTCTTAAGGTTATTTGAATAAATAATAAGTTTATCCGCCTACGTTTATTCCCTTACTTATATACAATCTTGTATTGTTTTGGTTCTATCCCCATACCAATTAGTGTTCCAATTTAATAAAAGTAACATTTCATCAACTAAGTATTAGAACTTATTTACTTGTTTGTACATAAATTAGACGTTATTATGAAATAGAGTTATAGGAAGCTAATCAGAAAAAGAAACTTCTTCGTACTGTACGAAACTATTCGTAACAACGTCTAATAAAAAAAGAGATTTTAGTATGACTACTAAAACCTCTTTAATGTTGACCCACAAGGACTCGAACCTTGAATGACGGTACCAAAAACCGTAGTGTTACCATTACACCATGGGTCAATCCACACTTTTTAGGAAGCGCGAATGCAAATTTATAACATTTTTAGCTTTAAGTAAAGCTCTAGAGAATTTTTTTTAAAAATTGTCGAACAGGAGTAGACTTTATTTTTTCGGTTAGCTTGCCTATGCGGCAGGGCTTGGGTTTTTTTCGGCTAATAATCGGGTATGTAGCGCTTCCTCATTGAGGATATCATAGAGTAGGTCGTGGTATTCTGCAAATCCGGGAAGGTTATTATGGCCGCCTTGTTCAATGGCGAAAAGATGGCAATTTTGAGGAATCAAGCGCTGGAGCATTTCGCTATGCTTAAATGGGATCAATACGTCCTTTTTTCCATGAATGATAAAAACCGGACAGTTGACTTTTTTGATAAATTGATCCGTCCGAATCTGATAACGCAGCAACCACCGAATCGGCAATAAAAAACCGTAGCGTCGAATTTGATCATAAAAGCTATAATAGGGAGAATCGAGTATCAGCATTTGGGGCTTGTTCCACGAGGCAATGCGGGTAGCAATACCGCTACCCAAGGAGCGACCATAGATCAGGATTTTTTCTTCTGGGTATTGGTCCGATAACCATTTATAAACATGCTGGCTATCATTATACAAAATACTTTCTGTTCGGCGACCTCTACTTTTTCCAAAACCTCGATAATCCACCATAAAAAAATCATAGCCTTTACTCACAAAGTCCTTGGCAAACTTCCCCCAACCCTTGATGCTCCGAGAATTGCCTTTAAAATAAAAAACAACTCCCTTGGAATTAGGAACCTTAAAATGAATGCCATTGATAACGCCACCATCTTCCATTTCAAAATTGACTTCTTCAAAAGGAAAGGCGTATTTATAAGTGAAGGAAGTGGGAAGAATTTCTGGTCTAAAGAAAAAATAATCTTGTGCAAAATAAAAAATTATGCACAAAGCAGCATAGATAATCGCACCATATAAAAGAACGTTCCACCACATAAGCATGCACTAAGGTACTAACTGATAGATACTTCGCAATTGCCGTCCAGCTTCATCATAATCTAAGCCATAACCAACTACAAATTTATCTGGAATATTAAAACCAATATATTCTATAGGAAAATGATGAGTAATCGCATCTGGTTTCACCAGAAGAGCAGCTACCGCCAAAGAAGCAGGGGATAATTTTTTCAATAAACCCAGAAAGTAGTGTAGGGTTTTTCCAGTATCGACAATGTCTTCTACGACAATTACATGACGATCCTTTAGGTCAACGGTCAAACCCAACTTAGTTTTGATTTCACCCGTAGAATTCAAGCCCTCATAAGAGGAAAGCTGCGTAAAAGCGACTTGGCTATCAATATGAACAGCGCGAATAAGGTCAGCAGTAAAAATGAAGGCACCATTGAGTATACTGATTAGGATTGGGTTCTTATCCTGATAATCATCACGAATAGTTTTGCCCATTTCCTGTACTTTTTGAGCAATCACGGTTTCCTCAAGAAAGGGCATAAACTGTAGGTCTTTTACCTGAATAATTGCTTGCTTCATGATTTCCATAAATAATAGCTTAGGTTGGAAAAAAAGGATTCTTTGATGAATTAGAGCAAAAGAAAAACCAAAGAACAATAATCTTTACTAGACAAAAGTACGCTTTATAAACCATATTGATCTAAGAGATACAATAATCCAGTGATGGCCGCGGCTCCTAATTCCAATTCTCTTTTGTTGACGGCCTCAATATTGTCATTGGCGGCATGGTGATAATCGAAGTAACGCTGAGAATCTGGTTGTAATCCGATGAGCAATCCTTTCTGACTTTTCAAAGGATTGATGTCTGCTCCTGCTCCTCCTTTTTTTAGGTAAAGGCCATAAGGTTCCATCAGGGAGAATCGAGAGATGACTTTTTTTAGGTGCTCTACAAAAACACTTTCATCGGCGGTACAGCTAAAACCTCTTGGGGTAAAACCACCAGCGTCGGATTCGATAGCCGCCATATGAAATTCATTATTGGCATTGGAAACTTCTGCATATTTTAATGCTCCTTTCAATCCATTTTCTTCATTCATAAATAAAACACAGCGGATGGTACGCTTGGGTTGGTATTGGAGTTGTTTTAAAATGTGGAGGACTTCCATAGCGTGTACACATCCTGCACCATCATCATGTGCACCACCCGACACATCCCAGGAATCGAGGTGTCCACCGACTAAGATGATTTCTTCAGGAAATTCAGATCCTCGTATTTCTCCAATCACATTAAAGGAAGGTTGATCTGGTCGAGGACTAGAGGTATTGCGGATAAAGACTTGTACTTTTTCTTTGCTGGCCAATTGACTCAGTAATTCTGCGTCTAAGGTACTAATAGCGATGGCCGGAATTTTTGCAGTTCCTTCTTCATAAACACATACACCCGTGTGCGGAAAATCATCGAGTCGAGTAGTCAAGGAACGGACGAGTACCGCGACGGCACCAAAGCGAGCGGCTCTAGATGCTCCATATACCCGTTGGTCGACTGCTCCTCCGTAGGCATTGAAAGTACGCAATTGGGTAGGATCCATTGGACGATTAAAAAAGACAATCTTGCCTTCGATTTTTGTTCGACCAAGTTCTTCAAGCTCCTCTAAGTTTTGTACCTCAATGACTTCGGCAGTTAGTCCACTTGCTCCAGTGCCGATGGTATTGCCTAGGGCTAGTCCGCCAAGGTCAATTGTTCCTCTGCTGGGAGAATTGACGATTCTGACTTGTTCTTTTTCTCCTCTTTCCCAGCTACTCACCATACAGGCTTGTAGCCAAACAGAATCGAGTTGGAGGGTATCCAAAATCTGACGGACAAATTCCACGGCACCAGCAGATTGAGCAGAACCTGCAATTCTACCACCATGTTGGGTACTAAGATCGCTCAACCATTGGTAGCAAGAACTCTGAGTGAGTGCTTTTTGATAGATGTTTTTGATGAAAAAAGCATCTTCATCAGAGGTTTCTTCTTGCGTATAAGCAGAATCGGCTGCAAGGAGGAATAAGCTGATGAAGAATAAGGCACGAAAGTAATACATGGAAGCTCAAATTGTTGGTGTAAAGTAAAAGTATCTAATTCTAAGCTGGTGGTCAAAAATATTGATAGGTTTAAAAAGAAAGTGCCTTCCTGGTTTTTATAGCTTGTAAAACCCAAAAATACATCGAGTACTAAACTCTTGGTACTAAAAGTAGTGCTCTAAAAGCATAAATACTTGATTTGGGGATTTATTGGACAATTTTTTTCAAAAAATCGTAAAAAAAGACTGTCTAATATTTCTCCACAAAATTTGGAAAAAATGGCATTATCCGCATTAAATTTTTCTTACCCATAGAATCCCTTTTTAAATTTTGATTACTTCCTTCTTTGTTGGAAATCAAGCATTTAGCTTAATATTCTTGGCTGCGAAATTTGGAAATTAAGGTAAAAATGGCCTATTTTTGCTACTGTTGTTGTACTTATTACACTAAATTAATTCTTCGAAAAAAAGCTGCTAATGGGCTTCCTACTTTGAAAAGAAGCCCATCGGCAGCAAAATAGTTGCTAAAGAATAATTTGGTTTTATTTGGTTAGGGCGGAGGTAGTACTTTATAGTGCTACCTCTCTTTTTTTATACCAAAAGATAAGTCCTCCTAAACTCTTTCTCCAATCCTCTCCCTCGATTTTTTTTACCCGAAATAATTTTAACACTTTTCTTTTAGCATAAAGGTGTCTTTTTCTAAAAGTAGGCGTCTTAACGGAGAATGGAAAATTAACATACAAACGAGATTTCTTTTCCTATTTCTCATAATTCTATACAAAATGCTTGTTTGCGTAGATAGTTATGGAAAATTGTCGCACAATTAATTAATTTTGCGGCAATTAATAAATAACTGATTTTTATTGATTTTTTCGCACTATTTAAATTTTGAGATAAATCTTAATAATTATTAACTACGTAGAAATTACAACTACCTGTGAAAACCCCGACGATTGACTCTAAATCAAATGCTGGCAGGTCCAACTCTAAATTGACAGACGTAGAGTTGATTGACCTCTATATGCGTACCAGAAATTCTGGCTACTTTCAGGTGTTATACAGGCGTTATTCAGTTAAGGTGTATAGTAAGTGTATCTCTTTGTTGAAAGATGAAGCATTGGCACAAGATGCAGCTCAAGAGATTTTTACCAAAATTTATCTGAATCTGGCGAAGTTTAGTGGTCGATCCAAGTTTTCAACTTGGATTTACTCCATAACTTATAATTACTGTATAGATTTTCTGAGAAGAAGAAAAAAACATAAAAACCTTTTTTCTTCTGAAATAGAAGATCCACCAGATCAAATAGAGGAGGTTTTAGATACGGAGTTGATGGAGATGGAGGTGAGTCGCTTGAAAAATGTGTTAGAGAATATTCCGGAAGGAGACAAAGCAATTTTGTTGATGAAATATCAAGAAGAGATGTCCATTAAGGAAATTGCGGCAAGTTTAGAGAAAACCGAGAGTGCGATTAAAATGAAAATAAAAAGAGCGAAACATAAAGCTCAAGCAGTCTATAAATCAATTTATATTAATTAATTCCCAGTGCAATGGCTACAAATAATTTTAAAAAACTAGAGGAAGATGCTGAAAAGCAATTCCCACATGCCCCTCCGCAAATTGAGAATAATTTGATGGGTAATATGAGGATGACTCATTTTATGGGTGACGTTGTGGAACTTTATCTGCCCAGAATTTTTGAAATGATTCTTGCTCTTTTTGGAAATAACCAAGAGGTGGAAAAAAAAATGACTCCCAACGATCAGTTGGAAAGTGATTCTGATGATGGCCCAATCGGTAGTCCAAAGTCAGATCTCTAAAAAAAGATCAGCCCTCCGGTATACTCCGGCAAACCATGTGAATAAAGAAAAAGCTTAGAAATGCTCGAGAGAATTTTAACCTTACTGAAAGATCTATTTGAACAATTTGCGTCCGTAGTCCCAAATGTACTTGGGGCCATTATTGTATTTTTTATAGGTTGGATGATTGCCAAATTTATTGCTCGGATTATCAAAAAAGCAATGAGTGCTATCGGTATCGATAACTTAGCGGCACAACTCAACGACATTGAGATTGTTCAAAAAACCAATGTAAAGGTGGTGCCGAGTACCTTACTTTCAAAATTGGCGTACTATTTTTTACTCTTGATCTTTTCTATCGTCTCTGCCGAAATATTACAGGTCGCCCCTGTATCTCAATTGGTATTAGATATACTCAATTATTTGCCACTCGTGATTTCGGCGGCACTGGTCTTGATGATCGGTATCGTCGTAGCGGAAGCATTAAAAAATATTGTACTCACTACAACTCAATCTCTAGGTATTCCTTCTGCCAAAATTATTGGCAGTTTTGTGTTCTATTTTATTTTGCTGATTTCCTTAGTAACGGCGCTTTCTCAAATTGGTATTGATACCAATTTTCTCTCCACCAACTTATCTGTAATCATCGCAGGAGCGGTATTGGCTTTTGCAATCGGATACGGTTTGGCATCTAAGGATACTATGGCCAATTACCTAGCTTCTTTTTATAGTAAAGACCGTTTTATTATTGGAGATGTGATCAAAGTCAATGGTGTCCGAGGTGAAATTATTCACATGGACAATAACTCACTAACATTACAGTCCGAAGAATCCAAAGTTATCATTCCTTTAAGCATTCTTTCAAAAGGACAGGTGGAAGTTTTTGGTGACTAAAAGAACCTACATCGTCTATATAGTATAAATAAATTCAAGATTATCTTTTATTGGAAGTCTTGCTCCCATTAGTACATATCATATACCCATAGTCCAAAAAATCATATAAATAATCCAAGAAAATAGATCAATGAACAATCATTGGTACATTTATAACTATGCATTTAATTGTTAAACTAAAAATTAATTCGATGATTAAGAAAGTATTACTCTTACCCCTAGTTTTGGCTTTTTTCTGTTTCAATTTACAAGCCCAAACGGTAGAAGAGCTTAAAGCAACAAAAGCAGAAAAACAAGCTCAACTCGACGCGCTTACTGCTGAAGTTAATGGACTCCAAGGTCAAATAGACGCATTCCCTGGTTGGAAAGTAGGTGGTGTTGGAACATTAGGTTTCAATATCAACTCTAATAATGATTGGTTTGCTATCGCCAACCCTAATTCTAGTGCCACAGGTCTTGGTCTTGGGTTTACTGGTTTTGCTAACCTTGATGAAGATAAATTTTTCTGGAGAAATGGTTTGAATATCAACCTGAATCGAATCACCGCTTATGGAGATAAAGATGTGGAAGCAACGAAATCTGTCGCTTTGGCTGATCTTTTAGATTTTGCTTCTTTATTTGGATACAAACTAAATGATAAGCTCGCGGTTTCTGCAGAGGTGAAATGGTTATCGTCTTTAATCGAACTAAATCCTAATGGAGCTGGTGTTTTGGATGATGATTACTCTTTTAGCCTCAATAGCCCCGGTCAATTGACTGCTAGTGCAGGGATTACTTGGACGCCTATCTCTGACTTGGTAGTGTTGATTCATCCATTAGGATTCCAACAAAACTGGCCTGGTGATTTCATCTCTTCTCCTGGTGCTAAAATTGGTGCAACTTATACCAAAGAATTATTCCCTGGATTGAAATGGAATTCTAGCTTAAGTGCTTTTGTTCCTTACACGAGTGGATCTTCTGTTGGTCATGCCGATGCAGCTGATGTATTATTGAGAACGGTAGATTACAAAGGTGGTGATTTGGTAAACTGGTTGTGGAACAATGGTTTCTCTTTCACGGTTTGGAAAGGAGTTGGAGTTGGTCTTAACGTTGGTATGAGAGGAGATTCTCAAATTGCCGATCAAGGTCGTTTGAGAGGGGCTGCTACAGAAGCACTTGCTCTTGATCCTACTGCTGATGCTGCTGCTCTTTCTGTTGCTGCCGATGCTGTTGATCTCTCTTCTAATCCACTACAATTGTTTTGGAACCTAGGACTTTCTTACAGCTTCTAAGCAATACCTAACAGAAACTTTTACGAGGAAATTTAGATCATACTCAAGTTTCCCCATATATAGTCTAACCCAAACAAATAGACTAGACTCACTCCACTTTGGAGTGAGTTTTTTTTTGCCCTTTTTAGATTCAAACAGCTTCTAAGGTTTTTTGGACAAAACGATTCCAATAAAAGCTTGGCGGAGACTTCTTTCGATGTATTAGTTTGCTAGAATTTATGAAAAATTAGCCCAGCAAAGCTAATCTACTTTGTTTTAGGCGCCCATCCGCTTGTAGGTTGTCTTCGCTTGAGGTACTGTCTTTTAAGCCCGCCGGCCCGCTTGCGTGGTGCCTTCGTTTCAAGTGCCGTTGTTAGGCCGTCCATCCGCTTGCGCGGTTCCTTCGTTTAATGCACTGTCGTGCATTACCCTGCGGGGTCACTCACTTATCCCATATAATTCTATTCCTGTATCCCTCCGATCAGAAGATATTTTGCTAACTTGCCTGTCAAAGATACCGCTCCGCTAGTGGCAGGCAAAAAATGAAAAATGGAAGAAGAAATTCCAGATAAGAATATATTTATGATGTGTAAAAAGGTAAATAAGAATGCCTTTTCAAACTTATCTAGTGAATTTTCCGTAAGGACCTGTCGAGCAGAGGAGCTATCAATATGGAAAGAAATGCCTTTTGATAATGAAGAAGATGCAAATCAATTCCAAAATTTTATGGATGAATATTTTCAAACCACCTATGGAGGTAAAGAAAAAGAATTTTTTAATAAAACATTTTTTGTAGTTGATAAATTTGATACCCCCATCGCTACAGGTTTAATTTGGAAATCTTACGGTGAATTTAATACGGTTCAATGGTTGAAAGTGAAAAAGGAATATGAAGGAAAGGGAATTGGTAGGGCTTTGCTTACTATTCTTCTCAAGGATTTAGATAAAGGAGACTATCCAATATATTTGCATACTCAACCGGGAAGTTTTCGAGCAATTAAACTGTATTCAGATTTTGGTTTCTGTTTGCTTACCAATGAATATATTGGTAAACGAAAAAATGAACTAAACGAAAGTTTTCCAATACTAAAGAAGTTTATACCTGAGAAAGATTTTAAGAAGCTCAAAAAATGTCAAGCACCAAAGAATTTTACCAATAGATTAAAAGAATTTGATACTATTGAATTTTAAAAAAGAAGTCAATTGCTAGGAATGTATCCAAAGGCAATAGCCAGCAAAAGCGGTCTACTGCCTGGATGCGAGAACGAGATTCACTACATCACTCACAACCTTATGTCTGAAAAAAAACTCTTCCTTCTGGATGGCCACGCCTTGGTTTATCGCGCGCATTATGCATTCATTACCCGACCTTTAATCAACTCTAAGGGCTTCAACGTCTCGGCCATCAATGGTTTTACCCGTTATCTCTGGGATGTACTCAATAATCAAAATGCTACGCACGTGGCAGTCGCCTTTGATTTGTCGGGGCCCACTTTTCGACATGAAATGTTTGAACCCTATAAAGCCAATCGAGATGCACAACCCGAAGATATTACGCTGGCTTTTCCTTACATCGAAAGTATTGTCAGAGCTTTTAATGTTCCGGTTGTCACCTGTAAAGGCTATGAGGCGGATGATGTGATCGGTACACTGGCTAAGCAAGCGGAGAAAGAAGGCTTTAAGGTGTATATGGTAACTCCAGATAAAGACTATGCCCAGTTGGTCTCCGATACGGTATTTATGTATAAGCCAGGACGGAAAGGAGGAGAAGTAGAAATATTGGGTAAAAAAGAGGTCTTGGAGAAATGGGATATCGAAAGGGTGGATCAAGTCATTGATATCTTAGGACTGCAAGGAGATGCCGTAGATAATATTCCGGGGATACCAGGTATCGGTGCCAAAACAGCAGTTAAATTGCTGAAGAAATTTGGAGATATGGAAGGCCTTTTGGCCAATACCGATCAATTGAAAGGAAAGCAAAAAGAAAAGGTAGAAGAATTTGCAGAGCAAGGACGCTTGTCGAGAGTGCTGGCCACCATTGATACGAATGTGCCGATTCAATTTGACGCAGAAACCTATAAAGTAGAACCAGTGAATAGGGATGCGGTAAGTACTATTTTTAAAGAACTCGAATTTCGTAGCTTAAGCCATCGGATACTGGGCGAGAGTAGTAGCACGGAAGAGAAAGCAGCAAGTGGACCCGTACAGGGAAATCTATTCGGAGCACCAGCAGCTAAGACGGGCAAAACGGCACAACGAAAAAGTAAACCTCCAGTAGATGCACATTCTCTAGCAGAGTTCAATCTGGAAAATGTAGAACACGACTATCAACTCGTTCAAACGCCTGACGATAGAAAAAAATTAGTCAAGCTCTTAGAGCAACAAAAAACCATTTGTTTTGATACGGAAACTACAGGCATTGATGCCAATCAGGCAGAGCTGGTCGGCCTGGCTTTTTCGGTAAAAGCCAAAGAAGGTTATTATGTCCCCACTCCTGCTGATCAGGAAGAGGCTCGAAAAATTGTAGCGGAATTCAAAGGTGTTTTAGAAGATAAGAATATTGAGAAAATCGGACAAAACATCAAGTACGATATGCTCATGATGCTGTGGTACGGTGTGGAAGTGCAAGGGGCTCTATTTGACACCATGATTGCTCATTATCTTTGCGAACCCGACCTGCGGCACAAATTAGATTATTTGGCGGAAGCTTACCTCAAATACCAAATGGTTCCCATCGAATCACTCATTGGTAAAAGAGGAAAAAATCAATTGAGTATGCGCGACATTGAAGTGGAGCGCGTGAGTAAATATGCAGCAGAAGATGCGGATATTACTTTGCAATTGAAAGCGGCTTTTGAACCTATGTTGGAAGAAATCGGAGCGACTAAATTGTATCAAGAAATCGAAGCGCCGTTGATCAAGGTGTTGACGGATATAGAGTTTGAAGGGGTGCGAATCAATCCTGATTTTCTAAATGATTATTCCAAAGTATTGGGAGCTTTGATTGCAGAAAAAGAAAAAAATATTTACGAAGAAGCAGGGAAGGAGTTCAATATTAATTCTCCCAAACAAGTTGGAGAAATCTTATTTGTACAAATGGAAATGCCTTATCGCTGGAGAAAAACGTCTACTGGACAATTTTCTACCAACGAAACCAAACTGTCCGAATTGGCTTTAGATTTTCCTTTTGTTCAATCGATTTTGGATTATAGGAAAATTAAAAAACTAAAATCTACTTATGTAGATGCCTTGCCCCAATTGGTCAATCCTCGGACTGGTCGAGTGCATAGTTCTTTTAATCAAGCTAGAGCTGCTACTGGACGTTTGAGTTCTGAAAACCCCAACTTACAAAATATCCCAATTCGAGATGAAGCGGGGCGCGAAATTCGAAAAGCATTTGAGCCGCGCGATAAGGATCACATTTTATTGGCTGCGGATTATTCGCAGATCGAACTACGCCTCATTGCAGAGATTAGTGGAGATGAAGCCATGATTGAGGCTTTCCAGTTGGGACATGATATTCACCAAGCTACTGCCGCCAAAGTCTATGGTAAAAAACTAGAAGAGGTAACGCCTGATGAAAGAAGAAATGCCAAGACGGTCAACTTTAGTATCATTTATGGTGCTGGTGCGACCAACCTTTCTCGCCAGCTCAGTATCAAACGAAAGGAAGCAAGTGAATTGATTAAAAACTATTTCCAGCAATATCAAGGGCTCAAAGAATATATGGACAAGACCGTAGAGGGAGCTAGAGAAAATGGATATGTTACTACACTTTTAGGTCGTCGTCGTTACCTCCGCGATATCAATTCCAAAAGCGGTCTCGAACGAAGCAATGCAGAACGGATAGCAGTCAATACCCCGATCCAAGGCTCCGCCGCAGATATGATAAAGATCGCCATGATTGATATTCATCAATTTTTAAAAGCGGGGAATTATAAAACCAAAATGATTATGCAAGTACATGATGAATTGGTATTTGATGTCCACAAAGACGAGTTAGAGGAACTCCGTCCTGTGATCGAAGAAAAAATGAAAAATGCTTTACCCAATTTGAAAGTTCCCATCATCGTAGGAATGGATACTGGACAAAATTGGCTGGAAGCTCATTAAGTTCATGTTTAAATTTCTATCAACTGAAAACCAATACTTTACGAACCTGACTTCGAAA
>CAYQRA010000130.1:0-11746 GCA_964419315.1 uncultured Saprospiraceae bacterium
TATACTGCCTTCCTCAAGCTCCACCAAATGGTGGCACTAGAAGATTTTCAAAATTTATTGGCAGCCAATGAAGCGCTCCTCCATTATTTCTTAGGAAAGCGATACATTTATGCCTTGGTGGTCCGAGCAGATCAGGTGTATTTTGAGGCGACGCCTATCCCAGAAGAAACGGACATTAAGCAAGTGCTTAAGTCCTATCTAAAAGGTTTAAAAGAGCCCAATTTCTATAAAGAAATGGTACCTCAAGCACATCTTCTTTATCAACTGCTCTTGTATCCTTTGGAAAAACATCTGTCGGGATTCCCCAAGGTTACGGTCATCCCAGATATAGATTTACAAGCGATTCCCTTTGAAGCATTGCTTAAAAAATTGCCCAAAAAACTCAATTTTGATTATACCAAACTCGATTATTTAATCTGGGATTATCAATTTACCTATAATCGTTCGGCTACCCAAATGGCGCAGCATCTGCGCTCTGACACGGTGTCTAACGAGGCTTCTAAAATTGTGGCTTTTGCACCGGGTTTTGACCAACAGCTACACCAACATTTTAAAACGCATTCCGATTATCAAAAGGATACGGATTATCTTGACTTGGACTCCCTCAGTCATTTGACCCAAAATCTGGATTGGTTGAATACTGATTTTGGAGCCGATGCCTATAAGTGGGAAAAAGCTACCATTAGTAATTTCAAAGAACGTTTGCAAGCAGACATTTTACATTTAGCGACTCATATTATTTTTGAGCCCGATTTGCTCATGCAATCAAAAATTGTTTTGGCCAAAGAGTATATGGATTCCGGTCAATTGACAAGCCCTTATCTTAGTCTAAAAGATTTACATGATTTCCAACTCGATCTAGATTTTGCCCTATTGGCCGGATGTGACTCGGGCAAAAACGGTTTTGGTTTTGCCTATGGCTTTGAGAGTGCAGGTATTTCAAGCACCCTGTATTCGCTTTGGGAAATCAATGAAAAAGAATCCGCTCAAATTATAAAATTATTCTATCAACATTTACAAAAGGGAGTTCCCACAGGAGAGGCCTTACATTTCGCTAAAATAGACTACCTATCGAAATGCAAAGATTTGAAATTTGCCCCCAAATACTGGGCAGCTTTTGTTCACAATGGAGATTCCCGCACTTTCACTTTACCTCCTTCCAAATCTAAAAGCATTATCCCTTATTCCGTTTTGGGATTAGTCGTCGCATTTTTCTTGGGGCTAATGTTGTACCTCCGCAAAAGACTAACGATTAGCTAGGAACTTGTTTTAAAATGATTATTTCAAGTCAGCTTAAGAAATTGAAAAACAAATAATTAGGCAGGCACATTGATCTTTATTATCGTATTCAATTTAGGGTCTATCTTCCAGATAGACCCTAAATTTTTCTCCTTTAATGCAAGACTTTTTATCCTTTTGGATATCAAACCTAAGTGCTAAGACAATCAATTCTTTTGCTATTTTAAACAACTGCTAAGTTTAAAGTATCCAGTTATTCATTCTTTGCAGTAATTTTATGGCTTTATCTTTAGCAATGTGTTCTCCTTTCAGCTTTGTAATTTTTTCCAATTGTTTTTTGGCTTCCCCTTCGTTCTTATTTTTTAGATGGATTAAAGCAATTTCATATTGTGCCCAAAAATAATAGTAGTCTATTTCGCTTGAGACTTTTTGTAAGCTCAGAATGGCTTCTTGATAACTTTCTTCCTCTTCTGCTAATTGAATGCCTGCTACAAAATATTCTTTGCTTTCCTCCAACTTGCTTTCCGCTGAATTACTTTCCTCCGACTGGAGGAAATTGTTATTCCTGTTACCGTCTCCGGCATTCACTGCTGAAATTCGGTCTGGGGCGAAGGCTGTATACCAGCGGTCCATGCGCGTTTGATAACGATAAGTTCCAGCCAAAGTCAAGAAGAGTAAACAAGCGGCAGCGATATTGCGCCATTGCCTCCATGCGAGTTTTCTAACTTTTGCTGACGCTACTGGCGCTACTGGTGCTGTAGACTCTACTTCTTTTGGGACTGGATTTTTTTGAAGATGTTTTCTTAAACTAGCTTTTAATTCTGCTCTTCTAAAAGCGCGAATTCCTTCCACCTTTAGTTCATATTCTTTATAGGTCGCTGCAAACTGCGGGTCATCCTTTCGGTACTGTTCGATCTTTTTTCGATCTTCTTCCGAAGGTGGACCATTAAAATAATGGTCAAGTATTTCGATGATAGCTGAATGATCCATAGTGATAAATTTAGGCTTTAGTTCGTGTTTTTTAAAAATTAAATAACGATTATAAATCCTCCTTTCTAAATTTCTTTTTGACGATATCTTCCAATTTCTTGAAACATTGATATCGAGTAGCTTTGGTAGTAGCTGGATTTTTAAATTCCATTACCTTTCCGATTTCTTTTAAAGACATTCCTTCAAAATAAAAGAGCGTCAATACTTTTTGACATCGGGGAGATAAATCCATCATTGCCTCCCTAATTATTTTCTTTTTTTCTTCCTGTAGCAAATCTACATCTGCCTTTTTATTGAATTGCCAAGCCTCATAGGATTTGGTAACTTTGGGAAGTAATTCTTTATCTCTTTTCTTTTTCTTGAATTTATTGATCAACTGACGTTCGAAGACGGTCCATAAATAATTTCGAATACAATCGACCCCCGTATAAGAGAATCTTCCATCCAAGACCCGTTCATAAAAGCCCATTATTGAATTTAAAAAAACATCTTCAATCACTTCTTCTCCAAATGGAAATTTCCTGCGCGCAATAGCGTACAGCCCATTTTTATGTTGATCCATGACCAACTGCAGTGTTTGTTCCTCTCCTTTTTCTAAGGATTTTAGAATGTCAATGTCTTCCATGTTTCGTCTGATGTTGACCAATTAATCAAATAAGGTCAGTAGAGGTAAATATTTTACAAATTTCTTTAGTTGATTATGGTTTGACCTCTGTTTAGTAGTTCCCTACTTGATTCGGATATTATAATCAACTGAACGATAAAAAGGTAAATGTGTTTTTAAAAATAATAATAAAATTTCTTTTTCCTCGTTTCCTATCTTTCTTCTATGGCAATCGCATTTAGCATAGGAGGGGTATTCAGAAATATTGTTCTTAAATGTGATTGCCCCTATCCTTGTTCTCACAAAATAATTTCCTGCAACCCATACGTTCCTCCTCTATTTTAGAGCTGATTTAAAAATAATTGAAAAAAAATTTTCAAAAGGCATTTACATTTTTGGAAGTTAACTGATTCTTATTAAAACTACGATCCTATTCATTCTTAAAACAAAAAAAATGAAAATAAAAAATTGGCTCCTCCTCCTTCCATTGTCTTTGGTACAGGTGATTCTATGGGCACAAACCGAACCGATTCCTCCGCAAGAAACCATTTCTTCCGCAGATTCTATTGCGAGTCCTTTTTCTCCGGAAACCATTGAAGCACTTTTGTCAACTGACATTTCTGCTTATCAGGTCAGCGATTTCAAAGCGCCTCCTGGCACCACTAATTTACTAGAAGAATTTGAAATTTTACAAAAAAAACAATTGAGTAAAGAGGAAAGTGTTGCCATGTGTGAACTCCTCTTAGATGGGGAACATTATTTTTTCTCCAATAAAATAAAACAATGTTTGTTCCTTCCACAAATGGGAGTACAATTTGCTGGAGAAACAGACACCGTCAATGTCTTAATTTCTTTTGACTGTGGAATGGTTCGCTATTATCATGCTGGAACTTTTCAACTGTATTATATCAATGATAAAATGGATCCTTTGCAAAATAGTTTAGCTGATTTATTAGCAGCTCCTCTTGCCAGTACAAACGCTCCTCCAGCAGACCAAGATCTTGCCATCATGTCCGTTTCTAATAGTGGCTTTGATCTAAATAATTATCTACCAAGCACTTGCGCCTCTGCTTCAAGGGCGGCTCCTTTTGGTCTTAGTGAAAGTTCTTTCAGAATAAACATGCCGGCCTTAAAACCAATTTATTATGTCTTACAAGAAGGAGAACAGGTCGCAGAATTGCCCCAAATCGTTCACCACGAATGCAATCTTTCAATAGACTTAAATACCATTCAGCAATTAAATAATCTCAGCGCAGTACAAATGCAAAATATGGAAAGTGGAGCTGCGCTCATCGTTGGATATCTATCCGATCAAAATTAATAACCATTTAGTACCTCCTCTAAAACAATCAAAAAAAAAAACCTCTAATTATGAATATCAAAACGTTATTAAAACTTAGTTTATTGATGAGCTTATTAATCGCTCAAACGGGTCTTTTACAAGCTCAAGGAAAAGCTAAAATCATATTGACTGGCGGTACAAACATTACGGACATTGGTCCTGGATGTGAAGTAAGTATTAACTTGATGAAAGATGCATTTGACTACATCAGTCAGATGACCGGAATAGAAATGGATTATTCTTTTTGTACTGGAAATAATTTTAATAAAAATAACATCCTACAAACTGTTGAAGACGTCGAAGAAAACCAATACGATGTGATTGTACTCTTTAACTCTAGTCATGGATTCAATTATTTAAACTCTACCTCCAAACATACTTTTTTTGTAGCGCATCCTACGGCCGCAGGAAGTATCAGCCAAGAAGAATTTCGAACTTATGGGGTATCTCTTGAATTAGAAATTTTTAAAACCCTCAAAAAGAAAGGAGCTCCTACCGTTTTGGTCTTTTCAGAATCCTGTAATGTCCCAGTCAATATCGAAATACCTTCGATGTACAAAACGATGAATCCAAACATTGGTAATCGTTTGAAAGAACTCTTCCTAATGGAACCGGCTCATGTCATTTCTTCTAGCAGTGAATATGGTCAGTATTCTTATACCGACAATAAAGAAGGGGGCATTTATGTCAACTCTTTGCTCCACGCTATGAACGACGTAACAACCAAATGCGATAAAGCCAGCTGGGATAAAGTGATGGCATTGACTCAACAAAACGTCGAGGAATACGCCAAAAATCTCGATGGTGGCCAAACGGCTATCTACGATATCAATGATGCCACTCCCATCACCTTGGATGAGCCCCAAGAAGAAGATGGCGGATATATCCAAAGTGGAATCCGCATACGAAAAAACGATTAAGTAGTGTACGGAAATTGGATTTATATTAGATTGAAATGAGTTTTTGATTTAGACGATTTAAAATTTTTAACTGTAGCTACGGCTACACTGAAAAATTTTAAACTTAAGCATCGAGGACTAATAAAACGCCATACAACCAAATCCTCTAGGAATTGAAATTGCGTTGGGAAACTAGTACCGGCAAAGCTCTGGCTTTCTTCCGTTTACTTCAATTCCTTTTTTAACCCTAAATAGTTTGACGGCTTTTTGATCCGTCACTTAATAAAAAATAAAAATAATGAAACATACTGCTATACTCCTTTGTCTTTTATGCACCTTTTTTGCGACTCCCACTTGGGCGCAATTCCATACCAGTTTACCCAAACCTGAATTGGCCAATCTAGACAATAGCCAAACCCTCAATGTCACCAAGATCAAAGAGAGTGGCCATATCCAAGTCACTGCTGCCAACTATGACAATATTGGACAAATCTTGACCAAGATTGATTTTAAATATGAGTCTTATGCGCCAGAGAAAAAACCCTATATGATCTTTATGAATTGTGGAACCAATACTAATGTAAAAACTAATGTGATCAATGATTATGTGAAAGAGGGTGGTATTTTATACGCCTCCGACTTGTCGGATGAAACGCTAAAAAAAGCTTTTCCTGGGATCTTTCAATTTCAAGGTCGTACTGGTACGATTGGAGAAATGAACGCGAGCATCGAAGATGCGGAACTTCAAGAAGTCATTGGCAATCAGATGGAAGTTCATTTTGATCTAAAAGGTTGGGCCGTTTTAAAAGACATCAATGCGGGAAAAGTACTCCTTCGCTCAGAAGAAACAGGAATGCCTTTGATGGTAGAAGTTCCTTATGGAAAAGGCCGCATTTTTTATACTTGCTTTCACAATCACAAACAGGCTTCTGACAAAGAGGAAGCTTTATTAAAATTACTAATCGCCAAACAAGTGAATAGTATTTTAGATCAAGACTTTGTGGCCACTGCGGAACAAATGGGCTTAGATCTTCGCAAAATGAAAATGATGTTTAAGAAATAATTTCCCCAAACTCTAAACAAAATATCATGCGTACTTTCTCTTTTATATTTCTTTTCTTGGCTTGTACTACTTTAGGCATCAGCCAATCTTCTGATTATTGTATTTGTGATGAAGCCGCTCCTGACCTTAATTATTTTATCATCGAAGATTATCAAGAGCAGGAAGTGGTTTCTAATCTGGAGAACAACTTCACTAACTTTAACCAAGGTTGGACGGCTCCGCCGTCCTTCTTTTCTAGCAACTCCGGAAGGACTATTGTCACCACAACTTATACCGAGACTTCTACGGAATCTACAACAACGGAAGTAGAAACTACTCCTAATCAAAATCTAAGTCAGGAGACCACTCCAAGCGCCACAGCAAATCCACTGCCCCAAGAAAAAGAGGTTGCACCACCAAGCCCTGCCGGAGCCAGTGATTCCCCAAAAAGACAAAACCAAGGAGGAAGTGCATCTAGAAAGGCGCGCATCACTAAAAAGTCTAAGGCCCTTAACCCGAGAATAAAACGCAAAAAGAGTAGTGGGAAATTAAAAAATAAACGTCGAAAAAAAGTCAAAAAATATAGAGGACAATGTCCTTATTTTTAAGAAGTTGTTTAAAAAGTCGTGATGAACTTATTGATAAGTGCTTGGCAATCAAGACGAAGCTCATTTTTTGTTTCGTAGCCAAAGCTACGGTGACCAAAAATAGCTGAAGTATTGGTTATCAATGACTTGTCAAGAAATCATTGAGGGCTTTTTTAAACAACTTCTAAGAATAGGAATAGTGAATATTGTGTAAACAAAAGACCATCTCCGCAAATAGCCTTTTAAAATCGTTGGGCTAGTTGACAGAGATGGTCTTATCTCTAAATAGCTAATCATTAATACTCCGCTTAACTTACTCCAAAGCCATTGCCCCATCCTTCTTGGGGGCTTACAAAACTCAAGGCACCTCCGGCATCTTCTGCCATCAAAACCATTCCTTGTGATTCAATACCTCGAAGTTTTCGCGGAGCCAAATTGGCGAGTACCAATACTTGCTGTCCAATAATATCTTCCGCTTTATAAAACTTAGCGATACCCGAAACAACCGTTCTTTTCTCAAAACCTAAATCGACCGTAAGCTTCAATAATTTATCGGCTTTCTTTACTTTCTCTGCTTCGATAATGGTTCCTGTTCGGACATCCAATTTGGTAAAATCATCAAAAGTAATTTCTGGTTTGAGTGCTGCTCGTTGGGGTTTCGCCGCCGCTTCCGCGGCTGCTTCGGCAGCCAAGATACCTTCCAGCTTTTCCTTTTGTGCATTGATCAAATCCAAACGACTACTGTCTTTACGATCATGGATTTTTGCAAAAAGCAAGGTGGGTTCTCCCACTTCATGTCCCGTCGGCAAAGGCAAAATATTTTGCTTCAAATGATCCAATATTTCCTGCAAATCCCCATCTTTTAATGCGGGCAAACGAAGTAATTTTCTGATCTTAGCAGCAGTAAAAGGAATAAAAGGAGCACTCACTACACTAATTAAAGTAACAATCTGTAAAGCTACCGCCATACATCTGGCAATCACTGGACTCTCCGGATCTTCTTTGTAGATTTTCCAAGGAGACACATCTTGTAAGTAGGTATTCCCTAGTGTAGACAATTCCATTAAGAGCTGAGCGGCTGGCTTGAAAGAATAACGATCTAGTTCTTTGATCAATTTTTCTACCAAGTGTTCTGCCTCTTTCCAAGTCGATGGAGCTTCGGTAAAGGGAGGAACCTTTCCACCAAAATATTTTTGCGTCAAGACTATCACTCGATTGACAAAATTACCTAAGTTATCTGCCAGTTCCTTATCATGGTATTCTACAAAATCATCCCATTTAAAATCGCTATCGCGATTCTCCGGCATGTTGCGCAGGAGCGCATAACGCAGGGCATCTTCTTTGTTTGGAAAGTCGGCAAAATCTTCTAGGTATTGGTGTTGTTCTATTCCCCAACCTTTCGATTTAGAAAATTTACGTCCTTCAAAATTTAAAAATTGATTGGCGGGTACATTTACCGGAAGGTTATAATCACCATGTGCTTTGAGCATGGCAGGAAAAACAATACAATGAAAAACAATATTGTCTTTACCAATAAAATGCACCAATTCGCTATCCTCACTTTGCCAGTAATCTTTCCAGCTTTCCGGATCTTTTCCTTGATCGATCACCCATTGTTTGGTAGCAGAAATATACCCAATCGGTGCATCAAACCAAACGTAGAGTACCTTCCCTTCTGCACCTTCTAGTGGCACAGGAATCCCCCAACTCAAATCCCGCGTAATGGATCGCGCTTGCAAACCACCATCATTATCCAACCAAGAAAGACATTGCCCCAATACGTGTTTTTTCCAAGCAGCAGCCTCGTGATGTTTTTCTCCTTCATAAAGCCCATCCTTGATCCATTCGCGGAGCCAGTCCCCATGTTTGTCTAATTTAAAAAACCAGTGTTTGGTGTTCCGTAGAACTGGTGTATTTCCACTGAGGGTAGAACGCGGATTGATCAATTCCGTTGGTGACAAATCAGAGCCACAATTTTCACATTGATCCCCATAAGCTTCTTCATGACCGCATTTCGGACAAGTTCCAATAATGTATCGATCCGCTAAGAACTGATCAAATCCTTCATCGTAATATTGATCAGAATCTTTCTCTTCAAACTCTCCTCCCTTTTCATATAATTTGGTAAAAAATTCTTGTGCTGTTTTATGGTGTAAAGCATCACTGGTTCGATGATAAATATCGAATGATATTCCGAGGTGTTTGAACGAACTTTGATTGAGTTGGTGGTATTTATCAATGATTACTTGAGGGGAAAGACCTTCTTTTTTAGCGCGAATAGTAATGGCTGCTCCATTTTCATCAGATCCACAAACGAAGGCAACATCCTTGCCTAGTAAGCGTAAATAGCGCACGTAAATATCTGCGGGTAAATAAGCTCCAGCGAGGTGTCCGAGGTGCAAAGCACCATTGGCATAAGGTAAAGCAGAGGTTACTAAATATCTTTTTGGCTCTTTCATTTCAATCAAAATTATCGTTCGAGGTAGAAGACTTTTTCTTATTTAGAAAAGTTGAATTACAAATGCTGCGAATATACGGCATTGTGAACGACTTTTCTTGTAAAAGGGTTCCTTAAACAAAGCGCAATCCTATTAAAAAACAAGTATTCCTTGCTAGGACGACGGAGGTGCTTGATAAACGAAGCCCTGGGGAATTGCTGTAGCAAATCACTATATTTTTGCGATAGATTGCTTACATTAGAGGAAGAAAAAATAATTCCCCCCGGATTTTAAAAAAATTGTCTCCTTAAGAAGCTGTTGTAACTATTGAGACCAATGTCAAAAAACCAACAATTATCCTTTCTAATATTACTCTTTTTCCTTTTTGGCTGGACCACTGCTCAAGCAGATCCATTGCAAGAAGCGATTGAGCTTTGTAATAAAGGGGCCTACCAAGAAGCCATTCCCTTATTGCGGTCTGCTTTTATTGCCCTTGAAAAAGACAATGATAAAGTGGGGCAAGCGAGTGCGCAGGAATACTTAGCCAAGTCCTATTTATTCACAGGTGATGTAAAAAAAGCCACAGAAACCTATAGTCAAGCTTATCAGTTTTCTTTAAAATATGGTTCCTCTGAGACTTTCCATAAGGTCTGTGAAGCATTGGCAGAATTATATAATATGAATGGGGAACACCTCAAATCTAGCCAAATTTTAAAGCAAGGTATTGCTTATAGTAAAGAAGAAGGTAATATTTCGGTCATGACCAATTACATGAGCACTTTGGGAATAGACCTACTTCGAATGGGACGGATTGATTCTGCGCAATTGATGATGGAAAAATCACTCGAAATCAAAATGGCTCGAAAGGACTCCAGTAATTTGGAAATGCACTATAATCACCTCGGCACCCTTTTTAATAGAATTGGAGATTACGATACCTCTATCGATTTTCAGATCAAAGCAGTAAAGATCTTAGAAAAGAAAAATAGTAGGCCACAAATGGCTATTCAATATGCCAATATCGCTTCCATTTTTTCCACTCAAAACAACCTTGAAAGAGCTGAGGAATATGCCAATAAAGCCATTGTAATCGCTCGACAAGAAAATCTAATCTCTTGGTTAGCCGTCTGTCTCAACACCTTAGGAAGAATACGGGAAAGACAAGACCAACAAGATCAAGCACTCACCTACTACAAGGAAGCTTTAGAAGTTTATAATAAATCTCGATCTGCTCCTCTAAAAGCACATCTATTAGAACGCATCGGAGACATCTACATGGCAAAAGGACTTTACGAATTATCAGAATCCTATATCAAAGAAGGACTGGAATTAGCCACCGCACAAAATAAAAGGGAAAGAATCATTACCTTAAACCTCTCTTTTGTAAATTTAAAACTCTTGCAAGGAAAAGCAACGCTTGCAAAAAAATTCCTTGATGATGCGTACCAACATGCCGTAGTTTACAAACCAATACTTTTCACAATTATCATAATGTGGAGATGCAATATTATCAGAAAACTGATAATCCTCAAAAAGCATTGCAAGCATTTCGTACTGCTCAAAAATACAAACAGGAGAGTTATGACTTGGATCAGAGTAATAAAGTCCACGAACTAGAAGAGCGATATGAACGGGCCAAGAAAGATCAAAAAATAACCAGTCTCAATTCGGAAAATAAAATCAGAGATTTAAAAATTTATCAAACGCGAAGAAATAATATCATTGCTTCTATTGCCTTACTTCTAGCCTTGGGTTTGATGTTCGTTCTTTATTACCTGAATCGTGCCAGACGCTTAGCCAATGAAAGTCTTGGAGAAAAAAACATTACCATTGCCAATTCTTTAGCAGAGAAAGAAATCTTATTGCGAGAGATCCATCATCGGGTAAAAAACAATTTACAAGTCGTTTCGAGTTTGCTGCGATTGCAGACCAAATACATCAAAGATGAAAAAGCATTGGATGCCATACAGGAAGGTAGAAACCGAGTAAAGTCCATGTCTTTGATCCATCAAAATCTTTATCAAGTAGATAATCTCACGGGTGTTCAAGCTAGCGATTATATCAAAAAACTCAGTCAAAGTTTATTTCATTCTTATAATATTGACCCCGAACGCATTCACCTAAAAACAGATATTGACGACCTAAATATTGATGTAGATACCATTATTCCTATTGGCCTTATTCTAAATGAATTATTGAGTAATGCACTCAAACATGCTTTCCCAGATGAGACAGAAGGTACCGTCACAGTAAAACTTAACCGCAACGAAGAACTATTGATACTCGCAGTCGAAGATGATGGTATTGGGATGCAGGTCGATCAGGAAGATCCAAAAAATGAAGGGGGCTTTGGTACTAATCTGATTCAATCTTTTCTGGAAAAACTTAAAGCCACTTTGGAAATACAACAACAAAATGGAACAGCTATTCGATTGATCATTCGAAAATTCAAACTGGTTTGATGAAAAATAGGCTTTTACATTTACTATTCTTTTGTGCTACTTTGCTCCTGTCGACTATCGGCAAAGCACAGGAGGCAATGGATATAGAAGCCCAATTTAAAGTCGGGGAAGCATTGGGGGAACAATCAAAATTTAAGGAAGCC
>CAYQRA010000131.1:0-11704 GCA_964419315.1 uncultured Saprospiraceae bacterium
CTGACATATTCGGCAACTTCTTCCAGCAATGTTGAATTTACTACCTCCATAAATGGTGATTCCTATTTGAGGCGTCAAAATATTAAAATTATCGCTAAGTACATCGTAAATTAAGTAAATGTTGTTTTTGTCTAATGATATTTGTTTCTAATCGAAGAATGTTCGGAACCTCATAGCCAAAGCTATGAAGGTGAGAACAGGATGAAGAGTAGGGACAAAAAGCATAGTCAAAAATGATAGTTATTTATTTTACGATGTATTAAGGAACATTAAAAAAGAAAGATAAGTAGGGATCGAGATGAAAAAAGTTGAGCCTGCTGGGACTTGGTACTCAAGACCTTGGAGGAAATAGCTGAGATGCTTTGATAGAATGGAGGAATTTGGAATGGAAGAAATACTTGACGGGAGCATTTCTTCCACTCCAAAATAGGAAGGTAATTTATTACTCCTTAGGGGCGAATTGTTCCCTATATTTTGAATTGCGATGGTCCGCAAAGTTCCAGGAAGGCCAAGAATGATTTTTGGTTCGTTGGCGAAAATGTCCTTCTTTCCACATTAGCAGGCGTTGAATCTCTATTTGATCAATGTCTGGATAAGTATCGAAAGTCTTCAGGCGAGCCTCATTTTGTTTTAGTAGAAATAGATTTTTGTCGGACATTCCACGGAGCATAAATACCATATCGATGGCTCCTTTAGTGGGGCTGTTCAGGTTGTACTTAGTGATCATGATGTCCCAATTGACACTGCTACAGGATAACAAAATGGCATACAAAGCCCAGGCATTCCGAGAGATCAAAAAGTACAAAGTTTTGTGATCTCTGATCTTTTGATACAGGGTCCATAAACCATAAAGGGTCAAGGTCAAAAATAGAAATACTCCAATGCGTTTATACGCCAAACCATGAAAGTCGATATAATGGTAATTGCGAATTCCTACGGAGATAGCAAGCAGGGCATTTTGAAAAATCCAGATATAAGCACCAAGGAGAAGGTATTTTCTTTTGGGATAGAAGTTTAGGTTTTGCCTAAAAAAGAAAAGCAAAACGGACATAGCGAGTAGAATAGCAGTGATGAGCAGATAGGTGCCTTCATGGACATAGGTCTTTAGATTTTGAGGAGTGCTTTCTTCAAAACCAAACCAGACATAAAAAATATCCGTTAGGTTGACGATTAGGAGCAGGACGTTGAGGGCAAAAATAAGAAATAGTCCCGCTCGGTATTCATTTTTTAATCCAATAATAGAGAATGCTATTTTTACATCCCCAAAAGCTGGTCTTTGTCTTTTTAAATTTTCTGTCTTACTTTGCTCTGCAAAAAGAAAGGACTTTATCTGACTAGGAAAAAGTATTCCCGCACAAATAAAAACACTAGAGATGGTAAATAGGACGCGCATGGGCGAAAGATCCAATTTCCAAAGCCAAAGGAATTTTCCCCAGAAATCATTGGAGAAATTTGCAAAATTTGGATTAGCAAAATAATATAGGATATAGAAAATACCAATAACTAGAATTGGAATAATCCCAATTTTCAAAAAACGCAAGCCTCTATTGACGTTTACAGAATAAGTTTGGGCGACCTTTAAATACTTTTGCAGCTTTAGAGGCGTCTCAAAAATTCCTACAAAACCCAAAAGACAAGCATACCACAAAAATCGAAGTTCGCGCTGCTGTACAAATCCAACCAGTCCTGCAAAAGAAACAAGATGAATGAATTTGCTCAACATAGAATTATGAGCTACCACCAAGAGCGCGGAAATTAAAGTGCCTCCGAGCATTATTTTGGCAGCCTGACTCCATTCCTCCTCTCGATAGAGTAGGTATAAAAATAATCCCATGATGCTGGAAAAAATCAAAGTATTGAGTCCCATTTGTTCTTTCCAAAAAAGTATTTGATAAGCCACCAATCCGATAAAAAAGAATAGGTGGAGAAAGCGTTCAGTTTTCATAGGTCTATTTTATATTTAAGTAGAAATTATCGGTGAAAATATTCTTTAAGGAACTTGTTTTATTCCTTTTCTGGCTTGCCCATCAGCGTCACTAAGGTCAGGTAGCCCAGTAATAGAAATATAGAGGAGACCCAAATAATTCCTTCCCCCGTTTGTAAGGCAGGGTTGGCCATGCTTTGAAAAGCATCTGTGATAATTTGCAGTGGATTTCTTAAGAGGTCCCAAGTGTTCCAGCGCAAGTATCGACCAAGATAAATACCTAGGCCGCATAAGAAAATGGCACCGATGCTAAACAACCAACTCATTATTTGACCTTTCCTTTTTTTGATAAATAACTGTACTTCGTACAACGAAAGATAACCGAGTAGGAGCCCCGTCCAAGCGAAAGAAGCGATCAACATCAAATCGTACCAATGAGGAACGGGGTGTCGAACTCTGAGGTGTAAAAGGTCGGTGAGGATGTAAGGTGCATTGGGAAAGAAAAACAACCAACTCAGAATTAGTATAATCGAGAGTAACTTGGACTTAATTTTTTTACTGGCTGGTTCTAATAATAAAGCGATGCAAAATGGAATCCAAGCCAGAAAAAGATTCCAAATCAAAAACAAAAAAGTAGAAGTATTTTTTAAGGCAAGCAGGTCTTGGGTGCTTTCTACTTCACTTAAAGAAATGCCCAATACTTCCAAGCGAACTCCGATGAGTGCAAAGCAAAATAAGGTACTCAAAACCAAGAGTGCAAAGATTTTAAATTGCCGTACGTCGCGAAAGAGATTTTTGATATTCATAAATGTTCTTTTGTTTGCAATGGGAAATCCCATTGGATAGTGAGGATGTTTTTTCTGTCGGATCAGGCGATTTCTCGAATCAAGAAAGGTGCTTTGACGCGCTGACCTAAGCAATAAAAAAAGCTAGACAGGAGCTTTGGCCTTTCTTGTTTTTCTTTGGCGGTACGGTATAATGCTTGATAAAAAGGGGGCGCATATCTTAGGGCACTAGGCCACCATGCATAAAGCCGTCGTATAAAAGCCATCCGCTTTTGAAATCGTTTTTCTAATTTTTTATTCCATTCCAATTGATACTGTTCGATCAATGTTTTGGGTAATAATGCGGTTGCAAAAAGTCGATTGGTTTTGCGTAAAAATGGAAACGGGCCGCGGAGGATATCTGTCGCCAAATGCTCCGCGGTGCTCCCGATCTCCAGTTGCTTACTTTGTAGTACACGGGTGAAATATTCAATAAAACTTTCATAGCTTTCAGGGAAATAGCCAGCAGGGATACCCATCAATTGAGCTGTGATTTGTGCCTCTTTGATAAAGCGATTTTTTTCTTCCAAGGTCAAGGCTGGTCGTAAAAGTTCATAGGCCTGAATACTGGTCTCTACCAAGGTGGCCAGTATCCAAGTCAATAATTGTGGTTCGTTAGCACAAAATTTTTTCTCCGTTCCGTCGGCTTTGATATAGGTTCCACAAATTCTATAATGCATGCGGTGCAAGTGATTGGCTGTTTTTTTTGCCAAGCGGCAACTACCAAAAAAAATGGAAGACATATTTAGAAAAGTACGGTAAGCTCTGCCCAGATAATCCTTCTGAAAATTGCTGTAAATTTTTACTCCTGCCCCAACTGCCGGATGAGCTACTTGTAACAAAAGTGCTTTATAGCTACCAATCAAAATACCGGGTTCTCGATATATTTTCCAAGTGATACTTTCTGGGCCAAAAAAACCTGCCGCATCATTTGGAAAACGACTACTCAACTCAGCAATAGAAGCTTGATACCAAACTTCGCTCGGGATTGGATCTAGGTTGTCTTTTTGATAAACAGTCATTTGAATTGTTTTAATGTTTGTAATTATTCGGCTTACTATGATACGATCTTAACTTCACGATGGCATAGGTGAAATGGTATTTGGTGTTAGTATTTTTAACTAGGCTGAAATAACCAATATTGAATTGGACGATAGTTTTGATGATTTAGGTTTGGATACATAGGTTTTATTTTTCGCTTACTTTTAATACACTGTGTCATAAATTTCTTACAATTATGAAGGACTCTTTTTTCCTTACTCATCGTTACGTACTCGCCTTTGTAACTATGGCTACAAGGCTCTGCCGCGCCTCGATTAAGAAAAAAATCCTCTCTTTCAAAATCACAATTAACTTATGACACAGTGTATTTAACCGCTCTGAATAGTTATTTTTTTTAATAAATGTTGTAATGACAGTCGGGAGAAAAATCTCCCGACTACATTAAAATACAAGGGGTGCCTCCACACCCACATCTTTGCGGTATATCAGACTTCGGAGCAGGTGAGTAGGCTCCGAAAGTAGATGTTCAAAATTCCAGCGAGCAATGCATCTGCATTTGCGACCCTTTTTAAATTCCCGGATAAAAGCGCCAAGGTGCTCGGGGATCAGTAGGGTAGAAGCGATGGCAGTAAATAGTGCGTAAAGAGATCGCTTGCCATTTCCCAAAAGAAAAAATTGCATACGAGCTTCGTCTTTTACGGTAGTCTCGTATTGAAGTAAAACATGTATGACATCGTGCTCCTCTAGCTTAGGCATCAAGACCAGTTCTTCTTTTTCTAGGAAGCATCCGAGGTCATACCCCAAACTATTCTTAGCAAGAGATTTCAACTTTGGTATATTTTGTTTCCAAGCCTTGTGGTTCTTTTTAAACCAAGCGACATAATAGGGTTTTGTCCAATCTACCATCCCAATAAGAAAGCGGTCTCGGAAGACGGTTATTTTTTCTCTGGTGATGGCGGGTAGTGTCGTTTTTAACATAGGATTTCTCATAGGATTAATTTTTTTGAAAGTACTTTGAAATTCAAAGTGGATGAATAAAAAAAAGGATTTAGCTAATATTGCGAATCAATTTTTCCAGTGCATCCAAGTGATTATTAAATGCCTTGCGTCCTTTAGGAGTAGCGGCATAAGTTGTTTTGGGTTTTCTTCCGACAAAGGTTTTATTAACTGAAATAAATTCTTCGGCTTCCAAAACTTTCATGTGGCTGGCCAATCGGCCATCGGTGACTTCCAGCATTTCCTTAAAGCTGGTAAAGCCCATCTCCTCATTGACCATGAGGACCGACATGATTCCCAACCGAACCTTGTGGTCAAAAGTAGTATTGAGATTGGAAATGATTTTTTTCATGTGCAATTTTAAAACAACTTCGCGAATAAAAAATGACTTTTAAACTTCGTATTTATTATACATCAAAATACCATAAATGATGTGTAATACTCCAAAACCAATGGCCCAAAATTCAAGACCATAACCAATAAAAACCATGCTTATCAAACCCAAGGCAATTTCTAATAAGCCGAGATTGCGAATGTCATTCAAAGTATATTTACTTCCATTGACTAAAGCCAATCCATAAAAAAGTAAAGTGCTCGGCGCAATCAATCCAATAAAGCCATGATACAATAATGCCAAACAGAAAAGCCCTCCGGTAGCCAAAGGAATAAACATATTGATTCCTAAGCGCAGAGAAGTCGCATCCCACATCTTTTGTTGCTTTTGCTTGGCTCTGCGACTGGTAAAATAAAAACCAAAACTCAATGCAGCAAGCAAGACTAAGGTCGCATCAATAAAGAAAAATTCGAGATAATTGAGTCCCCATTTTTCAATACCTTCTGCTTTGACATAATAGTGGGTGGAATGAGAAAAGGGACTGGTATCTAGATAAAGATAAACCATTCCGGCTCCAATCAGAGCTGCAATCCCCGCCGCTACACCCGAGAGCCCGCTGAGGGAAATAAACTTGGTAGAACGCTCCATGATAGAGCGGATTTCGCTGAGGTTTTCGAGATGTTCTTTTTGGCTATTCATCACCATAGTTTAAACGGTTTCTATATTTTTTAAAAGTACTTTGAATTTCAAAGTTAAAAGCTATTTCCTTAACGTGCAAGTTTTAAGGCTTATTATTTTAAAGCTAATATTATCTTAGTCTTGATGAGAAGGGGGATTCTGCTGATTGTTTATAGTATACATATTGATAATTGCTTAGTTTCGTAGAAACTAGTCTAATTATGAATAAACTCCCCAATTTTCCAATTACTCCGACGACACCTCTTGCCCAAAAACTAATTGCGCAAGGGCTTCTTGACTTCCATCAAGCGATCTATTTTGTTCAACATTTGCCCTATGGTAGAAATAGTGAAAGAGCCAACCCTAGCTTGGTAATCAGCGAAAAGAAGGGAACCTGTAGCACCAAACATGCCTGTTTGCAGCAAATAGTCCTAGATCAGCGGCAATCTGATATCAAACTAGTGATTGGAATATATCGGATGAATCTGCAGAATACGCCGGGGATTGGAAGCTCTTTGGAAAAAGCCGGTTTGTCCTATGTTCCGGAGGCTCATTGCTATTTGAAACATCAAGGGATTGCTTATGATTTTACCAATCCGAATGCTGATTTTGGGCGATTAGCGGCGGATATCTTGGAGGAAAAAATTATTGCCCCGACAGATGTTGGGGTTTATAAGGTGAATTATCACCGAGCATTTATTGACCAATGGAGAGTGGAAGCGCAAATTCCTTATGATTTGGAGCAAATCTGGAACATTCGAGAGGCTTGCATTGATAGTTTGAGTCAATGATGAGGTTACTTTTTGTATTAGAGCATTAAATTCCCGAACTTGTCAGAGTAGAAAAGACGATTTGGCTTCCAAAGCTCGTTCTTTACTTCCATGCCTCCCTTTTTCACCTTCCTCATTTGTGGAAAGAATTGGTAATTATTTTGACTAGAGCGACTTTATTGAAGAGTTTTGGTCAGGGTACTTAGTTTAGCGGGCAATTAATCCCGAAAACGACTTAATTAAAATAATCTGAAGGATGAAGTTATTTTCAAATCTATTGATACTGGGTTGTCTTTTTATGGTTGCTAAGCTGGAAGCTCAAAAGAAAACAGAGCCAACCGCGGAGGAAATCAGTCAAGCCAAAGCTTTTAAAGAAATACACGAGGATGCTAATTTAATGTCGATCAATAGTTTGGAAAAATATGTTTTTGGATTTGATGAAAAAACCAAAATGGTGGTGGTTGAAGAAACCACAAAAGACCGACTGATGTGCATTGCTCAAGATTATAGAGCATCTTTTGTGAAGTTTTACGATGAGGAATCGTCTGTAACAGCAGTAGAAGTTTTTTATAAAAATCAAAAAAAGAAATACGTCAATCCTCAAGATGAATATTATAATATCTCTGATTATTTTTACTCAGATGCCCGAATCAAATATTTTAATTTAGAATTTCCTTCTCAGGGCTATCAGTATCAAGTCAATTTTAAAAAGAAATACAAGGATGTCAAATACCTGACCCGAACTTTCTTTTCTACCTATTATCCAGCTGAGAAAAAAGAGATTCAATTTGTTGTTCCTCGTTGGTTGGAGGTAGAGTTGGTAGAGATGAATTTGGAAGATTATGACATTACGAAAAGAGAAGAATACGATGCGATCCTAGATGCAGATATTCTCACTTTTACTGCCAAAAAATTAAAGGCGGATGTCAAAGAAAAAAATGCTCCAGGACCTTCTCATATCCAACCTCACCTTTTGGTACTCGCCAAATCTTACGAACGCGATGGTAAAAAAACAGACCTTTTTAATTCGACCAAAGATCTCTATAAATGGTATCGAAGTCTGGTAGAGAAAATGGAAAATGACGAAAGCATTTTAAAAGCAAAAGTTGCGGAATTGACAAGTGAAGCGAAAGACGATTTGGATAAGGTGAAAAATATTTATTATTGGGTGCAAGACAATATTCGTTACATCGCATTTGAAGATGGCATCGCTGGATTTAAACCAGATGATTGTCAAAAAGTATTTAAAAATAAATATGGCGATTGTAAAGGAATGGCCAACCTGACCAAGGAAATGCTTCAGCTTGCCGGATTCGATGCACGCTTGACTTGGATTGGAACCAATCATATTGCATACGATTATTCCACGCCTTCTTTGGCGGTCGATAATCATATGATCTGTACGGTTCTCTTGGAGAATAAAAAATATTTCTTAGATCCCACTGAAAAGTATAATCCTTTTAGTGAATACGCAGAGCGGATTCAAGGGAAAGAAGCATTGATCGAAGATGGTGAAAATTTTATTCTGGAGAAAGTTCCGGTGATGAATAAAAAAGACAATCAAGAAAGTATTCGCAGAGTCTTGAGTATTGAGGGAGAGCAATTGATTGGAAAAGGCGAACACCTTTTTAATGGAGAAAGTAAAGCTGGACTTTTATACAGCATCAATAATGTAAAAACAGATAATAAAGAAGAAGCGATCAATGACTATTTGTCAGAGGGCGATAAAAATCAAACGATCAGTAATGCCGAAACTTCAGATTTGAATAATCGCGATCAGATGTTTAGTATTACTTACGATTTGAAATTAGATAATGCCATTTCTTCTTTTGGAGATCAAATTTATCTCGACTTAGATTATTATAAAGAATTTAGTCGCTTTCGCTTTGAAGAAGAACGAGAAGTAGATTATACTTTTGCTTATAAGATGTTTCTTTTAGTAGAAACGGAATTGACTTTACCGGAAGGGTATCGGGTATCCGAATTGCCTGCTGGGATGAAAGAGGAACATGATGATTTTTCTTTTACGGTAGAATATCAAGAGGAGGGAGAGAAGATTATTTATCGAAAAATCATTTCGGTAGATCATGCCATTATCCGCAAAAAAGATTTTACGCTTTGGGATGCTTGTATTGATAAGTTGAATGAAGTTTATCAAGAGCAAATCGTTTTGGAGAAAAAATCATAAGGAGAAAATACTTTCTTTTAGGAATGCGATGGTCTGCCTAGGAAAGACAGAAAATAGAACCAGATATGAAGAATTACTTAACTGTTTTAGTGTTGTTGTTTTTGGCGAATACTCTTTTTGCGCAAAACAAATCGATTGAAGCAACCAAAGCGCTTTTTTGGGGTGTAGATGATCCCTATGCTAAAATTACAACTGTTCCTGAAAAATGGAATCAAGAATCAGCCGTGATTATTTATCAGGAATTCAAATACGAATACGAAGGAACCACCCGCTCCGTGGATTACCGAGAGTCTACCCGCCGCCGGATAAAATTATTGGATAAGTCAGCAGTAGATGCCTACTCAGAGTTTTCTTTTGCGGAGCGATTTAAAGTAGAAAAAGGATTTTATGGAAAAGGAGGAAGAGTGATCGCCGGTGTAAAAGTGATAAAAAGTGATGGCACCGAAACGGAGATTGATATGGAGGATGCGGTAGAGGTGAAAAACGATGCCCAAGAAACGCTTAAAAAAATTGCAGTTCCTGATTTAGAAGTTGGGGATGTGATCGATTACTACTATTATATCTATGAACCTTTTGTGACGGTGGGGGAATATATTTTCGAACCCATTATTTCTCCCCTCAATGGTTCTTATCCCATCATGCAACAGAAATTGGAGTTTGTGGTTGGCAAAGATTTCTTCATCAATTTCAATTCCCTCAATGGTGCTCCCGACCTTGAAGTCAAAGACAATACCAATAAGAAAAAAGTTATTTATAGTCTGAATGATGGAAATCGAGAAAAGGGAGAAGACTTGCGTTGGTATTATCCCCGGCGAGTGGAGCCGATTGTAAAGTTTCAGGTGGTCTATGCTAGGAAGGCCAAGTTGGAACGTTCTGCCGAAGCTTTTTTGGGAGAAAAGGAAGAGGTGAAAAGCAAAGTATCCAAGAAAGAAGTATTCCAATACTTTCAAGAAAGATATTCTTTTGCCTCGGATGTCAAATCTTTAAATAAGTATTTGAAAGAAGAAGGAATCCGCAAGCCAAACGTCTTGGACATGGTCAAAGAAGCCTATTACTTTTTTCGTTATGATCGATTGATTTCGAAAATAGAACCAATTATCTTTATCCAAGAAGGTTATATTTCTTACTTGCCAATGAGCTATGGACGATTTCTTGATGATGATGGATTTATCAATTTGTTTGGCTCCTTTCTAAAAAGTAATAAGATTGATTTTGATGTAATCGCTGCGGTTCCTCGCACCATCTCGAGTATCGAATCCCTTTTGCTCCGCGACGAAATCACTTCGCTGATCCGCGTCAATTTAAAAGAACCCCTTTACATCAGCCGCTTTGGATTACACACCACCTTCAATCATATCCCAGAAGAGTTGGAAGGAGTCGATGCCTATGAACTACGACTAGACGATCGGTTTAGATTGGCATCCATTGGCGATTGCCAAATTCCCATGTCTTCCCATGTCAATAATCAATCAGAGACGATAACGGAAGTTAATTTTTCCGAAGAAGACATCAATTTGTTGGAGATAGAGCGCCATTGTTCTCATAGCGGTCACAACCGAACGCGCACTCAGAATGACTTGGTTTATCTCTATGATTACCTCGATGAAGAATACCAGCATTTTAACCTAGAACCTTATATTGAAAGAGCGGACATAAAAAAGAAGTCCAAGGAAAAAGTGCGAACTAAAATTAAAGCCAAGAGAGAAACGCAAGAAGAACAGCAGCTTGAAGCTTTCGAAGCCAATGCCAAAAGCGATATGGACATGCCGATCAAATCCTATGATGATTTTGAAATCATTTCTCTAGGCCGCATGAAAGAGGAAGAATTGAGTTTTAAAGAATCGTTTCAACTGGAGGGCTTGGTGAAGCGGGCGGGTAAAAATTATATTCTAGAAGCTGGGAAATTGATTGGGGGGCAGGTCGCCTTGAAGGAAAAAGAAAAAGAGCGTCAAGCGGATATCTACATGCCTTTTTCAAGATCTTTTATCAATCAGATCAAAATAAGATTGCCCAATGGCTATACCGTTGAAGGGCTAGAAAACCTCAATAAAAAGGTGGAAAATGCAACGGGGGGCTTTGTCAGCGATGCGAATGTAGCCGATGGATTTTTAGAAATAAAAACCCTGAAATATTATAAGAATAATTTTGAAAAAGCAGATAATTGGCCTTTGCTGATGGAATTTTTGGAAGCTTCTTATAAATTTACACAGGAGAAGGTTTTGTTGAAGAAGCAGTGATTTTACCAAATGGTCAGAGAGGAAGTAAGACAAATTTGCAATGCGCGCATTGCAAATTTATGTTGTGTTTTATGGACTTGTTTTTTTTAGTAAAGTCCGATACTTCACCTTGTCAAACCTTCTGCCAAACGCTCCATCATTTCCACAATTCGATTCACGCGAGTCTCTTCTCGCTTAGCAGCAGCGATCCAATCCAAATAAGCCTTTTGCTGTCCCTGCGTAAACCCTTTAAAGGTATCAAACAAGGCACTGTCCTCATTGGCAAAACAAGCTAGGATTTCTTCAGGAATTTCAACGGCGGAGTGATCGGGATATAAAATGATGCGAACGCGATCTCCCGCTTGCTTGCCAATTTTTTTTCGAATAGCTGCTTTTACGGGTACAAAAAGACTTTGACCATCTCCCATCGGCATCAATTTGAATTGTCGCAATTCATAATCATCGATCCAGCCTTTTACCGTCACCCAGCCAAAGGGGGCGTTCTTGTTTTGTATAATCTCTGGAATCCGTGCATAGGTCCATCCACCTTTCCCCGGAAATTTTTCTAACAGATATTCTTGATCAACTAATGCTTGTTCTTTCATGTTTGGATAAAATATAAATCGATGTTCTTTATTTGAAGGAGTAGAGTAAAGTAATGATTTTCCGCTAAGCAATACGCAAGTCTGTTGAAATCGATAAGAAGAAAAAATAATGTTAGAGCATGTTTAAAATTTATTTTAGGTTGAAAATCAGTAATTTATGGTTCTGA
>CAYQRA010000132.1:0-8247 GCA_964419315.1 uncultured Saprospiraceae bacterium
CATAATCCAATATAGTGGCAGGAATATCCGCGCTCTCGATAAGGTAATCGTAACTTTTATTTTTTGGAATCTTACCTTCCCAGGAAAAAATAATGGGCGTTCTAAAGGATTGATCATAAATAGATAATTTTCCTTTATCTCCACCATTATGCCACCTTAAAGAATCTTGTCTAAATTCTTGTTTCGGGTTTTGTTCCCAGCCATTATCATTGACATAAATAAATAAGGTATTTTCATATTCTTCTTTTTCTTTTAGAAATCTAATGAGTTCCCCTACTCCGTCATCAAACCAGGAACAATTGGCATAATATCGTTTGGCGGATTCACTCATTTCTTTATCCTGATAAATAGCATAATATTTTTGGGGAGCATCAAAAGGGTAATGTGGTAATTCTGGAGCATACCAAATAAAAAAAGGTTGATCTGCAGATTGATTGATAAAGTCATAAACGGGCTGCATGGTAGCTCGTGCTAATTTTCGGCCCTCCCCTCCCATAAATTGATAGAACCAGCCCTTTTTATTTCTGTCCCCTTCTTCCCATCCGACGGTCATCCCATCTGTAAAACCACCATTTTGATAATTGAATTCCCACCACTTACCACCTTGAAAACTTTTATACGCATTTTGTTCCAGCAGTTTCGGAAGGGTGCTAAAATATTTCATCGCATGGAAATCAAAATTGGCCTTCCATTTATTTTTTTCTTCTTCTGACAAAATCTTGTACGCTTCCGTCTGCATTTCTGCATTTTGCATAGAATCTCTTTTTAGGGCATAATCTATCGGAAGGGTTCCGGTCATTAAAGTTTGCAAAGATGGCCTACAATGATTTTCAGGTACATAGCCTTGGGTAAATAATACCCCATTATGGGCAAGGCGATCCATGTTGGGCGTTTTAACATAGTCTGCTCCCATAAAGCCAAAATAGGGATAGCCTTGATCGTCCCCGACCAACAATATGATATTGGGTAAGGTATTATTCGTGTCCAAATTTTGGTCATCAGAAGGAGTATTCTCCTGACAGGAACCGAGTAGAGTAATTAAGAATAATGCTAGGAAATATTTCATTGGCTGCTTGTATCAAAAGAGTTTAGTATTCAAACAAAATCGGATTTAGGGGGGAGTCAATAATGTCTCCAATTGCTACTCCCGGACACCAAGTTTTCCAATCATTCATCTGTCCTTCATTTTCCGGTTTTTTCAAAATCATCTCCTTATCCATATAGATTATGGTGATGACCTTTCTTACCTCCTCCGTTTTATTGGCTCCTGCTCGATGAAAAACCCAACCAGAATGGAAACTGATTTCCCCAACATCAAATGCTTCTATATGATGGGGTAAGTTGTTGATTCTTAAATTATTTTTAATTTTATTTTCGCTCTCATCACTAATGGACAGTTCTCTTCCTTGCAGGATGTGCTGGCTACCCGAGCTGAATTCAAGTGGCCCCATTTCTAAAGGCGTTGCTTGCAAAGGTATCCATACGGTAACTGTTTTATCGGTAGCCAATGGCCAATAGTATTGGTCTGCATGCCAAGGAGTAATGCCTCCTCCGACTTCTTTGAAAAGAGCTTGATCATGGTATAAACGTACGCCTTCGACGTTCATTAAATCAGCGGCAATTTTAGCGATTCTTTGACTGAAAATTAATTCTTTTATCCGACTATCCTTTTCCCATAAATTGAATAATTGTAGAAAGGCTTTGCCATAGGTATCTCTTTTCTCTAAAGGCTCCATCGCTTCAGATAAGGTGGCCACCTTATCCGTAATAACGGAATTGAAATAATCTATTATTTTGGAGGGAAGAACATCTTTGATTTTTATAAATCCATTTTTTGTATAAAAATCTGAATGCGTTTTTGTTAGTGGGAAAGGATTATTCAATTTGGATAAATCCATATGCAAAATTTGATTTTATTACTGCTGAGTATTTTTTTGGTTTCCACCTAAAATTACACTGCCCTCTTAAATATTCCAAATCCCATCTAGTATTTAATAGCTCTTCCTCCATAAAACTATAAATTTCCCTTCTTCCTTTGGTTCCCTGCAAAAGAGATCGGCGGATAAATAAGGAGTTAAGGCCTATCTTGAAGGTAGCCCTTAACTCGTTTTGCAAATGGTATTTTGGAACCTTTTCTCTTATAAAACATTAGGGTCTACCTTCCAGATAGGCCCTAAATTAATAACGATAAAAACCTTCTTTTTGATACGCCTAACTGTTTGTTTTTCAAATCCCTATGAGTGATCCAGGCTTCCCAAAATTCAGTTGTAAACCCTCCAACTAATTTTTTATTGAGGCGTTGAAAAAAAAGGAAAAGATTGCGATAAAGATCATTTTATAAACAAGCGAGTAGGTTTAAAACAACTTCAATATATTATGCAATAGATCAAAATAATTCCAGCCTATTTTTTGGGCGGCCAAAAGGCTTAAACTGTCTTGATTTTTTCGATGTGGCCTAGAAGGTCCGGTCATATTAGGTTTCAGATTTAGATCAAACAAAAAATATTTTCCATTCTCATCTGCTCTACAATCAATTCTTATGGGGGCTTTTATTTCAAGCAATTCAGCCGCTTGGATACAATGATAATTGGCTGCTTTAATCATTGCTGAATTTAATTCGTCATCAGTCAATACCGCACTATTTTCTAGGACCGCCACCAGCCCACTATAAGGCGCAATTCCATTTTGGTGATTAAATCTTTTTACAGCGGGAAGACACCAAGGTTTCTCAAAATGATGTATTCGATTTTTTATATCATATGCTCCTTTTGGCATTACGGTAATCGTAATTTCTTGGCCCTCTAAATACCGTTCAAGATATACGGTATTGCCATACTTTTGGGAATTAAAAACTTCCTCTAATTTGCTTTTTAAATCATTAGGATGGTGTACTAAAAAAACACCTTGACTGCCTCTGCCTCTTAATGGTTTTATTACTAGCGGAAAATCAAAAGGAATGGAAATATAATCAAGATTTTTTCGCTCCCGTAATTCAGTATCCGGAATGGGTATTCCCTTGGATTTAAGTAGCGCATTGGTGTAAAATTTATCATCGTAGAGGTCTACTAATTCGGGAGTTTGGCCAATCCATTGAATCTGCTGATCATAAAAATTTTCTATTGGATGATTTTTGTACAATACGGTATTTAGCCAAAAGGTATTTGCTCCCATTTTTAAGGCATTTTCAATCCCACTCTTGGTGTCGGGAAATACCCAATCTTTGTCGATTGCTAGATTAGGTTTTTTTATGGGAGTCACCACAGATAAACCGTTTTTAGATAATTCGAAAGCAATGTCTGCACCACTATCCGAGTAGCCTCCCGGTTTCATTGGCTTCTGAATCCCCTCTTTTATTGGAGGCAATGCTGCTTGGTATAAAATGGCGATTTTTTTCATTTTACTTTTTAGAAAAGATTATTCTTGAAGTCAGTGTTAATTCAGCTTGCTACTTTTTTCGGCGATGACGATATAAAAATTATCCAATAAGGAATCATTGACCCTAACTTTGGAAAAGCCAGCTTTAGTAAGTTCTTCGGTGACTTTATTCGTGGCTACTCTATATCTTTTGGGTGGCCCCGGACCTCCTACATTTTTTTTGAAATCTACTACCATTAGACTCCCACCACTTTTGAGCCCTTTGACTACTTTTGAAAAATATTCTTCGCGGTCGTTAAGATGATGATAAGTATTTATAATGATGGCATGATGCAATTCTTCCTCGGCAAGTAATGGGTCATCATATGCTACCTTCCTCGTCACCAAAAGAGGATCATTGAGACTGTCTCTTTTTTCTTCTACATAATTTATAAATCTATCATCGACATCCGCAGCTATAACCTTGGCTCCCTTTGCAGACATGCGGAAGGCAAAATAGCCCGTACCTGCACCAATATCCATGATGGTCTTTCCCTCAATATCTCCTAATAAAGCGATCACCTCCTCCGGTTTTTGCCATTCTTCTCTTTCTTCGTTTTCAAAATTTTGCACCAAGTTTTCAAAACTTCGCTTGTTCATAAACAGGTTAGAGAGCGTACCCGTTCCAAGACTAATCCATAAAACACCAAAGACAAATACAATCGCTAAGATGATATAAATAATCTTCTTCATTTTTTACTTTTTAAAAAATTGATTAGAAAAATATAGGAAGCCGCCAATAGCCAAATTCAGCATCCCAAAAGCAGTTTCTGTTATTTGATTATAAGCTAAATAAGTGAGTACCCATACACTAAGGACTAAAAAAATAAGCTGAGGAATAGGGAAAAGTGGAGCTTTAAAAGCATCCACCTTACTGCCCTTTTTTCGAAGGATAAATACGGCACCAACTGCTAAGGCTCCAAATAGTTGAAGAACAAATCCACTATACAATAAAACTTGCTCAAATGAACCCGTCAGAATAAGTAAAACAGTAAGAAAGGTTTGTAACCAAATTGCCCTAATTGGAATAGCATTTTTATTTTTTATAGCAAACCAAGACCACATTTTATAATCTTCTGCCATCACTTGAGTCACTCTCGGCCCAGTCCATACCATCGCGCTAATACTAGAGATCAACATTATTCCAATAGCCAAACTAATCATCCTTCCTCCAAAATCTCCAAACATATTAATCGCGACAATTTGCCCAACTTCTAGTTGTCCTGCAAGCGCATCTACGGAGCCTTGACGCAAAAAAACGATATTCAAAAGCAAGTATAAAATACTTACCAAGAAAGTCCCTAGCACCAATGCTATGGGCAAATTGCGTTGCACGTCTTTTATTTCATCAACGATATAGGAGGCCGCATTCCAACCCGAATAGGAGAAGGTAACATAGACAAAAGAAATTGCAAAAGCAGGCATAAAAATTTCTGTTTGCCACGACTTGCTCCAATCAAAAGCGGGACTTTGTGGGCTTAGCAAAAATCCAAAAATAACAAAGCATAGTAAAAGTAGTACTTTTATTGCCGTTGTAATATTCTGTACTTGACTACTCGTATGCAAACTAAAAGAATGAAACAGCGTAACTAGAATGACAACAGTCACAGCAATTATCGTGGGCGAAATACCTAAATAAATTCCCGTATATTCTCCTAATGCCATGGCCGCTAAAGCCACAGGAGCAGAAAAACCAACGGTTAATGATACCCAGCCTGATAAATAGCCAATGAGCGGATGGTAAGTTTCAGATAAAAAATGATATTCTCCTCCCGAACGTTTTAAATGAGTCCCCAACTCTGCATAACTCAAAGCCCCACATAATGCCATAATAGCTCCCAAGACCCATAGCAAAATAATGGACCAAGTATTCGTGGTAGCTACCAACTGAAAACCCAAACTCGTAAAAATACCAGTACCAATCATATTGGCCATTACGATTGCCGTAGCCGTTTTCCATCCAATACCTTTCACCTGATTCATAGATATCGTTTGATTAATATGGGATACAAAGTTAAGATTGGGAGTTGCCTAGGAATAGAACAATTTAGGAATTAAATAGGATAATCCTAAAGGGATCTATGAATTTCTAAAAGCAATTGAAGTGAGCCTAGTTTTATTTTTAAAAACCATTGCTAAGTTAACATTAAAAGAATTAGAATTAATGTAATAACTCCTGCGGTAGTTGAAAATAGTCCTAGTTTTTTTGATTTAGTCCAACCAAGTAAGGATACGATTATGCTTATCGATACGATTCCTATAAAAAAAGAAATGGTTCCCAAGTTTCTTGGAAATGCGATATCACTATATTCTACTTTGAAGGGAAATCCTTCAGTGGTCATCATCAGAATATTGGTCATTGCAAAAATGGAAACCAAGAAAGCCGAGGTCGATAATATTGAAAATCTAAAAATATTGATGTTAATCTTATCGGCATCTTTTTTTTCAAATAAGAGTATCAAGACGGTTAGAGAAAACCCACACAGCAAAGCACTTATAAATTGTATTTGGCTAGCAATGGTATTCAAATACTCTAATGAAAGTTCAATCATTTTCGATTAATATTTATTTATGCAATTTTACGATTTTCATTAGACTTCAGCGTACGGTACGTGAACTAAATGAATTGCTCTCCGGCGTTTTAGTCTGATTTTAACAACTACTTGTAAAGAGTAAAGGGAGGAATAAACTATAAATTATTTTCATTTTGATTTTTTGCTTACCAAGGGTGCGTGTAGCTATCCCTTTAACACATCTTGTATACTTTCCTCTTTAGCAAATACCGACTTTACAAAAGGGCATAAGGGTATTATTTTGATATTACTATTTCTGGATTTTTTCACAATTTCCATTAGTAGTTTTTTACCAATTCCTTGCCCTTTGAGGGACTCATCCACCTCTGTATGATCGATAATGATTAAGGTAGGCGTAGCAATGGAATAGGTCATTTCTGCTATTCTATCGCTATTCTTTTGTATAAAAGCAGCACCTTTGGTATTCGTTTCTTCAATTTTAATATCCATTTGGTTCCTGTAGTTTTAATTAAGTCTAACCTTTAAATGCTGCTTGGATATGCGAACCATCGCAATAGGGTTTATTATTTGATGCTCCACATCTACAGAAAGCCGTGGTTTTATTCTTGGTTTCCGTCTTCCCATCCTTATCCTTTACACTCAGGGTGCCATATACAAGCAGCGGTCCATTCTCCAAGACTTCTACCTTGGTTTCGAGGGAATGTTTTTCTTTATTTTCTTCTCCATTCATAAAATAACTCAATGCTCCTGATGGACACTTAGCTATTTGTTCTTTTAATGCCTTGGTGTCTGCCCCTTCTGCTATGATCCAAGGTTTTCTGTTTGGGTCGTAAACTTTTGGAAGTGCTTTTACGCATTCTGCTGCGTGGATACATTTAGCAGGTTTCCATACGATAGTAAGTTCTCCGTTAGTGTATTCTTTTATAATTTCAGACATAATTTTTTTTGCTGGTTTAAAGGGTGTTTTTTATTTTTTCAACATGTTTAAGATAAACATTTTTTTATTATTGGCCATGGTTGAGCAAATGCAGCGTGTAAGCGTATTGCTGACCTGACCTTCTTAATTACTTTATTCGGTATCGTTTTCTATTTTATTTAAACAATTCCTTTTCATTTACCAAGCTATTCAAGTAGATCTATAAGACTTTACCCAACTTAAAGTCTAGTCCAAAAAACTAAAGTTGAATTCCTAAATATCAATCACCTAGCTCATTCCTTTTTAGGTAAGGATCATTTTTTTTAGAAACCTTCCTTCAGATTTTTAAATGGACAATCCTACTGTCAACACTATTAATTAAATAAAAAAGCAGAAACTAAGGTTACCTTTTCCCGCTAAGGGTAACGATAGAGTATACTGCACAAAAAACAAGTGAGCTTTCTGCTCCCCCTAATTCAATTAGCGGATAAAAATATTAGATCATCATACTTTCCTTGTAGGTTTCCAAACCTTCTTTAAGAAAAAATGCACCAGCATTTTATTCCAAGGAATCCCCTATGCCTGTACAAACTTAAGGAACAATAAAATAATTTTTCTACGAAAAATTAGGCTTTACGTTCAACAAAAAATAATTAATTATTCATTTTTTTTAACACTTAAATTCATTTAATATGAACTCTAAAACATTGATCCATTTAATTAAACCTTTTTTTACTTTTCTTTTTTTTCTAACTTTCTTTTTACCGCCAGGACATTCCAGTCCTCCGACTTCAGATAATTTCATTCTTTCAGAACTTGGATGCCCAGATATTGAAATCTTTGGAGAACATCAACACTCTGACTGCCCAGAGGCTACCGGAAGTATTGATTTGACCGTCAATGGAGGAACACCACCCTATTTCTTTTTATGGTCCAACGGTGCGACCACTGCCGACCTGAATAATATTCCAGGAGGAGATTATACCGTTACGGTAACGGATAGTGAAAAATGTACTGCAAGCCATTATTTCAGAATAAGAAGTTTTTCTGATATTGAAATTTCTGGGGTGCATCAACACTCTGACTGCCCAGAGGATACCGGAAGTATTGATTTGACCGTCAATGGAGGAACACCACCTTATTCCTTCTCTTGGTCCAATGGTGCGACCACTGCTAACCTTAATAACATCCCAGGGGGAAATTATACCGTCACGGTAACCGATAATGATGGATGTACCGCAAGTCATTATTTCAAAATTCTTGAAGAGTCTTCTGATATTGAAATTTCTGGAGCACATCAACACTCTGACTGTCCAGAGGATACCGGCAGTATTGATTTGACCGTCAATGGAGGAACACCACCTTATTCCTTCGCATGGTCTA
>CAYQRA010000132.1:8347-11696 GCA_964419315.1 uncultured Saprospiraceae bacterium
GCAAGTCATTATTTCAAAATTCTTGAAGAGTCTTCTGATATTGAAATTTCTGGAGTAGCTCAAGACTCTGACTGTCCAGAAGATACCGGTAGTATTGATTTGACCGTCAATGGAGGAACACCACCTTATTCCTTCTCTTGGTCCAATGGTGCGAACACTGCGGACCTTATGAACATTCCAGGTGGAAATTATACCGTCACCGTAACGGATAATAATGGATGTACTGCAAGTCATTATTTCAAAATAAGAAGTTTTTCTGATATTGAAATTTCTGGGGTGCATCAACACTCTGACTGTCCAGAGGATACGGGCAGTATTGATATTACAGTCAATGGAGGATCTACTCCTTATTCTTATTTATGGTCTAACGGTGCGACAACTGCGGACCTTATTAATATTCCAGCGGGAGACTATACCGTAACGGTAACGGATAAAGCGGGATGTACGGCAAGTCATTTTTTCAGAATTAAAGGTTTTTCTGACATTAAAATTTTGGGGAAAGTTACCCCCTCTTCCTGTACCCAAAATACAGGCAGTATAGAACTTATGGTAGAAGGTGGAAGTCTTCCTTATTCCTATTTATGGAGTACCGGTGCTACTACTGCTAATGTTGATAATTTACAAGCAGGAGATTATGTCGTTACGGTAACGGATAGTAATGAATGTACGGCTAGTCATTATTTCAAAATTACAACAATTAATACTGGTGACGACAAGGGGGAATGTTTGAAATTTAAAAGAGATGAAGGAGACAATATTTCAGATAACTTCTACCAAGAACCTTTTACAAGTGGTGCAAAAGCAGAAATCCTTGTTTGTCTTCAGGCTTTTAATGTTCCAGATGCAGTAATTGTAACCGTTAACGATAATGAGGTTTTAAATTTTTCTGCTGGCGCTTTTGTCTGTGATGATGATCCAATTCGAACAGACGCAATGGAATGTCGTAAATTTTGCGTTGAAGTTTGTGATCAAGTTATATTTACAGTATTGGGAGACATCTGTCCTGCAGAAAACACAAGATGGGATTTAATCGTAACTTGTGAAAAGGGGCCTTGTGATATTAAAGGTGAAAATAGAAAGTTCAATTCGTCAAGTTATCGAAGCAATTCTCCTATAAGACTAATTGAAGGGACGGATATACCCTATGGAGAAATGAGTTTGAATTCCCCAGATTTTTTAAAGGTCTTTCCTAATCCGGTAACTGATGTACTTAGCATTACTAATTCTGATCCGATGATCGAGTATCAGACGCTCAGAATAATGAATAGTGTAGGCAAAGTGCTTCACACCGAAAGACTATCAGGTCTACCTCAATTACGAGTAGATGCAAGTGCATTTCCGAAAGGAATTTATATAATAGAATTGACAGATGATTATGGCAATAGAGTGGTAAAAAAATTCATGAAACTGGATGGATTTAATTCCTTCTAAGGTAAGTGCTTGGACAAAAATAAGTTACCTACGAAAAGGACAGAAGCAGTGCTTCTGTCCTTTCTTAGTATTCTTGAAATAACAGCTCTTTTTTTTAATAGCAAATTATCCCTCTAGTTTTTATTATTCAGGAGTTCCCTTGTCTTCAATTTTTTATTTCGAGTAATTTATTGTCTATCATAAAATACCAAAAATCGTTATTCTTCTTTTGGCTATTTGAAAAACTAATTCTTAAATTAGTAGTCGTTTCATCAGCCTCAATCCAATTAATTCCTCCATCAGTTGTAGAAGCTATTAGATCATTGACTTGATAGACATCTGATTGACAACTACTTTTTTCTAATAACATTAAGCCTTCTTCCGAAGAATCAAATCCAATCATTCTTGCGCTTTCATTATAAATCGTTTCCCAGGTATCGCCCCCGTTTGTTGTTTTTATTACTTCGTTGGAAGCAACAACAATTATATTATTTCTATCTATAATTTCTACATCCCAAATTGTAGGATTACCAATTTCAATGGTTTTAATTAAGTTTCCATTGGTATCTACCACTAATATTTTTCCATCTCTACCGGAAATAAAAAGCTCATCTTCGAAAATTTCATAGCTGTAAGTAACCAAAGTAAAACCTAACTCTGCTGAACTAAACAGAATACTCCAACTTTCTCCACTATCCGTAGACTTCATCAATGTTGACTCCTTATTAAAACTAAGACTGGCATACAAATTCCCTTCCCTATCAAATTTTGGATGATATAAAATCCCCTCTAATTCTTCTATTTCTACTTCCTCCCAACTTAAACCACCATTCTCAGTTTTAAGAATCACACACTTATTTTGACAATTGGGAGGAGGACAACCGCTTACATCGTGTACTGTTATTATCCCAAAATTTTCATCTCTAAATGTCATTCCTATTGGATGCTGGTCTATTCCAATATTTACATCTGTCCAGGTCTCCCCTCCATCAATTGTTTTAAAGACTTCTACATAGCTTCCTACATTATTTTCAAGTATCGCAAAGCCTACTTGTTCATTGACAAATTGAAAGGATTGGACATAACCATTGAAATCTATTTCTCCAACGGTACTTATTTCAAAGCCTTCAGGGGACTTTATTTCTGTTTTAAAAGTACAGGGTTCCCTCGTTTGATTTATTGGAATTAAATCTTCCTTGTCGTCATTTTTGTTGCAGGATATGATCAGGACCATTCCTAAGATTAGCAGAATTTTGTTTTTCATATCTTTTTTCTTTTTAGTGAATACTTAGAAGCTTTGGAATTCTTCCCTACTGCTTTTACACAGCAGCAAGGTTACCACCAGATTTTTTATCCCCTAAAATTGGGTAAAAGAATAAAGACTAGCTGTAATTCCATCAAAATCAACATACTCTGATTTAGCTAAGCGGACGGTGAAACACCGTCCGCTTAATAGATGGGACATTAATCTATTTTCACCCATTTGGAGACAGCAATCTTATTATTCTCGGATAATCTAAAAATGTATATGCCAGTATTCAAATTAGTCACATCAATATATTGGGACCTTAGTCCTTTTTGCTGGTACATAACTTGTCCGGATAGATTTGTTATCTCCAAGTTTTGATTCAGGCTTTCATTGATTTGAGGTAAATGAACCGTATTTCTTCCTGGGTTTGGAAATATAGTAAGAGGCTGTACTTCCATAGGTACAACTTCCTCCGTAGAGGTAATAATACCAGTTTGGTAAAATCGTAAAGCATTGATCGAATAAGCCATTGGAGCGTTCCAATTAATAGTCACCTCATTGGAAGCATAGGAACACCAGCTATCCACATAGGAAGAGGCAGGATCAATGCCAATATAACCAGGGCAGCCATCTTGCCGACCGGGATTAGGTCCTCCGGCTACCATACCCGGTACAGGATCATTCACACCG
>CAYQRA010000133.1:0-11641 GCA_964419315.1 uncultured Saprospiraceae bacterium
AGACCAATAATGTTATTCTGGCATTACGCCCAGATTATATATTTTTGGTGGGGATTGCAGCAGGTTTTAAAGATGCTCAGATAGGAGATGTGGTGATTGGAGAAAAAGCCTATGCCTATGAATCGGGTAAAGAGACCAAGGATGGTTTTAAACCGCGCTTAGATTCTGATCGACCTTCTCCGAAGTTATTTTCTTTAGCTTGCCGCTTGGCAAGAGATTTTGGTCGCAAAAATAAAACTTACCAATTGATCATTGGTCCGATTGCTTCTGGCGATAAACTTCTGACTTCTCACGATTCTCATTCCGTTCAACTAATTTATAAACATTACGAAAATACGCAGGCAGTCGAAATGGAGGCCATTGGTTTTTATAAGGCCGCTACTCAATTTTTAGAAGATGGAGTGCAATTTCTTATCATTCGAGGCATTTCTGACCTAATGGATGAAAAAGAAAAAACAGAGACGGATGGTAGTCGCGAAAAGGCGGCTACAAGAGCTGTATCGTTTTTGCTTTATGTTTTAGACCATCTACCTCCCCCCAAAAATAGAAAAGAGAAAATCCCATTTTCGATGATCGTCTTTTTCCTAGCAGAGCCTTACGCGAATTGGTTTCGATTGAAAAGAAGAGAGAAGGCGAAATTGATTTTCTACAAAAATGAAATTGGCCTCATTTTACAAGAGGAAGAGGAAATAATTAAACTTAATACCGTCGAGTATTATACCATGCCAGGAGATTTTGCGCCCAACTGGGTAAAAGTCACTTTTGTAAAAAAGGGAAATACAGAAGCTCTTTTTTTCTCTGAAAATAAGACTTTTGGTTTAGGAGGATTCATCGGTAGTAGTAAAAGGATTTACCAATTTTTAAAACCTTATGCGCTTTTTTAAAAGGTAATAATGGATTTATTTTGGTATACAAAATCTTAATCTTTGGGCAATTGTTCGCAATTTCCGGCGGAATAAAGTCAATTTTTTTTCTTCCAATTTTTTTTCCAATTCTTTCTTACTCAAGCCTCGATAGTCTGTCGCGGGAATGTTCAACTCTCCTTTTTCGATGCAAGGCTCCCCAGCTACACTAATGATCAACGATCCTTGCTGATAGTTGTATTCTTCTTTTTCCATATCTTGATTATTGCTACTATAAGAAATCCCATCATAGATAACTTTCACTGTAAATTGTCCTTCCATCGAAAAAGAGTAACCCAGATATTTTTCCAATTCCCTTAATAATGCTTTTTCTTTTATCCCAATTATTTTCAGTTTAACCAGATGATTGGGAATAGGAAGATTTTCGTCGGGATGGATACTTGGTTTCTTGTCTCCTAAGCGATTAGAAGGATTGGGGAATTCCGGATTTTTTATTGAACTTTTGGTGTTGGTAGGGTTTGCAAATTCTGTATTCGAAGAAAATTTGGTCTTCGAAGGTCGAGTAGATGTTTGTTGGGTGGTGAATCCTTTTGTAGCGTTTGACAAAGATAGACTTATTGCTGCGGCGAGTAGCAAACAGAAAATGAGAATAACTAAAGCTAGTTTGGGCGAAAAGAATTTGAAGCTAATCAAAATAAAAAAAAAGAATAAGAAGACCATTGTCCAAGGAATATAAAGACACCAAATGTATACCAGCATAGGGACGATATTTCGAATTATTAAGAGAATAAAATTAGGGGATTTTACTAGTAAATAGAACTTTGGCTATGTACCCAAATTGTTTGGAGATAAACTTATGAAGACTTGTGGAAAAACTAATTTGAGCATAACTTATTGATAACTAATAAAATATAAATCTAATATATCATTTACTGAAGACTTGTGGAAATTTATTGTTGGCTATTCTTTTGCGGTCACTTAACTTTATATACACTAGGAGCCATAAAAGAAACGAAATGACAAGAATTGAAACAAGCCGATTGATTATTGAGAAAGGATTAAAGTTGTTGATCGAGGAGTATGGCTATAAGCAAATTGAGATTTTCAACAAATTAGAGGTTCTCGAATTTAAAGTAAGCCGTTCAACAATTAGTAATTTATACAAGCAAAAAACAAAGCCAGGGAAGCCTTTGCTTAAATTACTAGGAAATGGTATTGCGGAGATTTTAAAAGTGGAGCGTTGTCTCGTCTTTGATAAAAATACCGAAAACTTTATTCCGATTCCCAACTGTAGCCCTCGTTCCATAAAAGGGGAGGTGAAAAAAGAAGGTGAATTAAGTGCTGCTCCATTGGTGCCTTATCATCTTCATGATGGCAGATTTAATGTTTCCGAGAAAGTTGCTTTTTTTGAAAAAGCTCAGTTGGAAATTATTGAACTAGGAATCCGACTTCGCAATTTCAAAAACTACTTCAACGATAAAAAAGAAAGTGCTTTCAAAGATCCACTGAGAGCGATTTTGGAAAGAGGGGTTCATTTCAAATGTTTTGTTCTAGAACCAGAAGGTAATTTTGCGCGTCGATATTTTGAAGACCGAGCTAGAGTACAGCCTACTGAAAAAAGTGCCTTTGCCAATAGTCCATCCGTTTTGGCAGAGTTAAAATCGCTTATAATTGCACTCAATCGCGAAGGTTATTCTGGCAAAATGGAATTGCATACCTATGACCATTTTCCTTATTTCCATGCCACCGTGATTGATGGGGAAACGGAATCTGCAGAGATGCTAATGGCGGCATATCTCTATGGTGTTTCCCGTGCCAATACTCCGGTATTAAAAATAAAAAAACGCAAAAACAAAAAAATATTTAAAAGATATTTTAGTTCCGTAAAGGCCATGATTGAAAACCAAAGTAATCAATTGGTTTAAGGGATTAATACCAGTCGATCAATTGATCAAAGTTGTCTGTTCCTCAATTGCCCATCCTTCTTGTTTTCTTAGGCAATTGCTTCCTCTTCGGCGTAGCTGTCCAGCTAGGCTATTTCTCTATTTATGTTTTTTAGACGTTTGATTTATCAAAATTTATGTAAATCTATATGAATTTATAAAACATTGATAATCAAATAATTGTGATTCTTTAGATTTGTTTTCCCAGCATCTTTGTAGTGCGAGATATAGAAAGGTTAGAGAGAGCAGGAAGGCTTTTGATTCCATTCCTTTTCCCTTCTTTTTTTAGTGTCTACTCAGGAGACGTCCGAGTAGCGCCTGCCACAACTATGTCTGCAAATAACCCGGCATTGGCTGATCCCAATGTGCTACTGCAGAGTCCATCTCAGGTTAGTAAATGCCAATTTTTTTTCCATTAAAAAAAATATCATGAAAAAAATTGCAAAGAAAAGTTTACAACAATTAGTCGATTTTCAGATTTCTCCAAAACAACAATTACTCCTTAAGGGGGGCGATGATTCCTGTGCTGATATTGGGATTACAGATATTATTGTTGGATAAAAAAAACGAGTATCCGGGTCTGTATTGAAAGCAGATCCGGATCAATCTAATGCTTCTATTTTTTCCAACAACCAATTTTTTATATACACTAGTTTAGTGTTTTCAAGATCTTTTTTGAGTTTTATTTTATCTACTTTCGGTTTGATGAGACGTCTAATAAAATGAACAACAGATAAGCCACTTTTAAGTAAGGAAGCGTTCAATAAGCTTTTTTTCCGGCGGATAAAAATTTCTAAATTATCTAGGAGATTTTCCAACTCTTCCCGTTCTCCCAAATCATAATTGGCCTGTAAAGCTAACCATCTTCCCCACATCTCTAAAAGTACTTCTCCTGATCGGAAAAGGTGCATTTGCAGCGCCACTTCTTTAAATTCTTTTTTGGCAAATAGCACTAAGGCATTTGATAATATCAAAACATGAGCTTTGGTTTTTTCAGCGAGATAAGCTTTCCTTTTTTTTATAAAATTTTCTACCCAATCAATATCCTGCATCAAAATGGCAATGTGAATAATATTGATAAACTGAACATAATTATAATAACCATCGGTGATGAACACTTTTTTGGGGACATAAAATTTTACCAATTCAAACTGTTCTTTCAAAAACTTTTGTTGACCATTCCTGATTTTTAGTGCAATGTGATTGGATAGATAATTAATGAGTAGATGTTGATCTTCTCCATGGAATTCATCAAAATGCGTCAATATTTTATCCCGGGTTTGCGCATAATTGCCTTGTTCTTTGTTGCGAATAAGCTGTAAAGTGAGCGCATAAGATTGAAGAAAATTGGAAGGAGAGTTCAACGCAAAATTTAAACAATCTTCCAAGTCAGGAATAAGGGGCTTGGGCTCTTTAAGAATATTGTGTCGACTATAAAGTTCACAAGCATATCGCAATTGAGCCGCAGTATGAAAAAAACGAAGTTGGTCTAATGCATTATAGAGTAGATCCGGTCCATCTTTGATATGATTATTGTGAGGATTAAAATAAGTTTCATGGCTACGTTTCATCCTTTCTGTCCAATTCCAGATTTCTTGAACCTTTCTTTTTCCCAAATCACTATCTATTGCTTTCCAGTTTTTGAGCACCAGTTTGTTGAGCCCCTTTCGCTTATAAACTTTTGCCAATAAATGATTTCTTTCAAAGCTGTTTTTTTGTAGCAGTTGCAAGAGCAAAAAATCCTCTAAAGGGTCAACCAATTTATTAAGGGTATTTGACCTGATTTTTTCAGAGATATTTGCAGGAAAAATCTTTTGGTAAGTAGCTGCTAGATCTTTTCTATTCTTACCAAAATGGGGATGTAGTTTTACTAATTGCTCCAGAATGCCACCTTCAATATTTCGTTTGGGATAATTCTTTTTATAATGAATTTGAAAAGCTTTGGTGTCTTTTAACGATAGATTTTCTAGAATATCGAATATTTTATTGCGATGCATTTTCCCTTCTTGAGGTGAAAAAAATATCAACAAGACTTCAGTGATGGTGTTGTAAATATTTGAAGTACAGTTGTTTGTATGGTTTTTTTATAAGGTGTTTAATTTCAGTAGGGCAAAAGCTAAGGTGAAAAATGAAAAAAATGATTTTTTTTATTTCGCATTCCATATAGAACTTAGTGTTAGAATAATAGTAGTAATTAAAGGCAATGTAATGTAATTTCCTCTCATTTCTCAACACCAATATTACGGGTAAGATATAAAATGTTTTACTACAAATCCTGTCTTTGTCAAACTAAAAAAAAGAATGATTAGATGGAAGAAAATCAAAAACAGGTCTTAGATACTTTTCAACATCATTTGCAAACTAATTTTGCAATTTATTGTAAGAAGCACAATGTCAAAAATAGTCTTGAAAATTTAGTGACTTACATGATAGATCGCCAATTTCTATCTCCCACCACAATCCGGCGGTACACCATCATCCAAGAATTTGACCGCCTATACCCCGATCACCAATTCCATAAAAGTAGAACGGTAGAAACCCTAGCCGACCGTTTTCAGCTCAGCACCCGACATATTTGGTCTTTGATTAAATATAGCCAACGACCAGAGCAAAGGAAAAAATTATAAAAGACGCGCTCTCTCATATAATGAGAGAAATTATTAAGAGGGGGGCTGCCAAAGGTAGTCCCTACTTTTTTGTTGGGGATCAATAATTGGTGTCTGAAAACATACCTTGGATTGATAAATAAAATACAGACTGCCCAAAAATAATCTGCTTTACCCAGCCATTATCTTGATATCGCTTCCTATAATTTGGTCAATCAATACCAAAAAGAAAGAAATGAAGTTGAAATCAATCCACCCCGATTTTGCTCATTTGACCTTATTGACCTCCGTTGAGGAGTCTGGATTTAAATCCAAGACCCGTTTTAATCGGATTTGTCAGAGAACCAAAACTATAAGCATTTCTCCTTCGGCCTACAAAAAAGCGAGTAGTGGTTTTAATGCCTTAGCTTTTGATAATCAGGCCATAAAGAACTACCATTGCTTCTTTTGGGGCATCTTTTTGTAGAAAAATATTTTTTTGTTAGTTTTTTTGAATTGCTTGTTGAGATTTATACGTTAATAGACCGAGCATTACAGCGAAAATATTTATACTAAAACAAAAAATAATTAATGATTCGATCAAACGCTATTACTAGATCTACTACGACCCTAATCTTATTGTTAAGCTTCGCCATTTCTCTAGTGGCACAAAAAGATTATACAACATTAAAAACGACCTATCGGCAAAAGATTCAAAAACTAATGAAAAAAAGGAATATTCCAGGAGCGAGTATTTTGCTAGTCGAAGGGGATCAGGTGATTTGGGAAGAATACTTCGGCTATGCCGATCAGGAAAAGGGAAAAGTAGTCGATGAAAAAACACTTTTTAAGATTGGTTCCGTCAGTAAATTATTTACTGCGACCGCTTTAATGATGCAAGTCCAAAAAGGGAGTTTAGATTTGGATGAACCCCTGGATAAATACTTATCTAGTTTTAAAATTAAGCAACGTTTTACAGAGGCTCCACCGATCACAACTCGAATGGTGATGACACATCATGCTGGATTGCCTTGTGATCTGCTACGTGGTTTTATCTCTGATAAAGCAGAACCATACACCTCTGAATTGGATTTACTCAACGAAGAGTATACCATTTTTCCTCCCAATCTAATCCATGCTTATTCCAACCCCGGATTCAATCTCCTCGGGATTCTTGCTGGCGAATTGGCCAATACCACTTACATGGATCATGTGAGGGAGGATATTTTTAAACCATTAGGTATGAGTCACTCTCTTTTTTTGGGTCATGATAAAACCGAACCCTATCTGAGTAAAGGATACAATCGCAAAGGTAAATTTGCTCATGAAGGAGAGCTTCGCCAAATTCCGGCAGGTGGAATCTTGAGCAATGTTCGGGATTTATCAAAATTTGTGATCGAGTGGCTCCCACAGAATAATCAAGAAACCATTCTGTCAAAGGAGCATAAAATGGAAATGTGGCGTACCCAAAATGAATCTGTCGAATTGGACATGGATCAAGAGTATGGTTTGGCTTGGATTAAGCGTCCCAAGCCGGTAGTAGGAGAACTTTATTTGCATACTGGAGCGACTTTATACCAAGATGCCTTACTGGCTGTAGCTCCGGAGGTAAACTTAGGAATTATTCTGCTGACCAACTCTGAAAGCGGCTCGCGTTTAGGGGGACTTTGTTATAAAATTCTGGAAGAAGCCGCAGAAATAAATGGAACAAAAGTAGAAAAAACGCCAGATGAAGAGAGGAATATACCTAGTGAAAGGGTTGAGTTATCTGATGAAGAATTAAATGCTTATACCGGATTATATGGTTATCCACAGGGTTTGGTGAAGGTAGAGAAAAAGAAGAAAAATCTGAAGATGGAAATCGAAGGGCAAAAGGTGAAGTTGATTCCAGTAGGAGAGGATGCTTTTATGGTGCGTGTAAAATTATTGGGTTTGATTGGTATTACCATCAAAGAAATCAGAGCCAGATTTGAAGAAGTGGGAGGTCAACAGGTTTTGGTGCAACAAGATGTGGCGACCGGATCAAAGGATGTCATCGCCAATCGAATAAATCCAAAACCGATTTCAAAGGTTTGGCAAGAGCGGATGGGAGCCTACAAAATCATCAATCACCAAGCCGGAGATATGGTGCTTTTTAATGATTTTAAATTATTGGAAAGAGATGGCTTTGTGCAAATAGATTCTAAAGTCAATTTTGGTGGTGGTGAAAAAAGTAGTAGTGCTTTGATCTTAGAATCTGATGATTTGGCTTATGTGGCTGGACTAGGTCGCCAAGGCGGTTATTCCGTACAAGTGAAAAAAAATGAACAAGGAAAAGAATGCTTGTATTTTTTGGGTTTTCTTTTAGAAAAAGTGGAGTAATAGTCTTTGAGTATTTTTAGAAAGAAGGTTGGTTTACTCTTCTCCCAACTTTTTTCCTCAAAAACCGTAAATTTGTTTTTCAATGCTATAAAAAGATTCGTCTAGTACCTATGAATAAAACCGCTGCAGAAATATTCCAAGAAAGAAAGGCTCAAGATGCTTTGGTACAATTGCTTGGAAATCAATCTGCTCCTGTATACCAAATCGCTCCTTTCGAATCGGCGAAAACCGGAGATATGGTTTTTGCCCCTCATCAAAAAGCTTTCGATCAAGCACTAGCGAATGGCGTTTCCCTCATTATTATTTCTCAAAAAATAAATTGCCCAGCCAGCCAAAGCCTCAATGGTACGGCGATTATTAGGAGTAGTAATATCGGCGTTTCCCATGCTCGCCTCAAGCAAAAATATGCTGACCATAATCCTCGCCAATCAGGTTGGGAAGCGATTCATTCTTCGGCCATTATTCACCCCAGTGTCCAAATTCCAGAGGGAACGACTTTAGGGCCAAATGTTGTAATTGAAAAAGGCGTAAGCCTTGGGAAAAATTGTGAACTAATGGCCAATGTGGTGATTGAACACGATGCCATTCTTGGCGATAATGTCAAAATCCATCCGGGGACGATTATCGGTTGGGACTGCCACATTGGTGATGATTGTTTGATCTTGTCCAATAGTGTTATCGGAGGAGAAGGATTTGGTTATGCACAAGACGAAAATTTTAATCATCATCGCATTCCACAAACGGGAAATGTCGTGATTGGTAAACGGGTAACCATTGGTGGTCTAAATACTATTGATCGAGGTACTTATGGAGCTACGAGGATAGGAGATGGTTGTATCTTTGATAATATGTGTCATGTGGCTCATAATGTACAAATGGGCGAAAACTGCATCCTCCTTTCTGGTTTTCTTTGTGCGGGATCGACGATTCTTGGAAATAGGGTGGTGGCCAGTGGCGGAGCCATGATTAAAGACCATGTAGAAATTTGTGATGATACTTATTTGGTGCATCGCGCTGGCGTAATCAAGAACATCACCAAAGCTGGAATGTATGCGGGCTCTCCCGTTTTGGCGATGAAAGATTATGTGAAAAGCAATGCCATTTACGCTCAATTAGGCGCATTGCGACAGCAAGTACAAGAGTTGTCCAAAGCGCTAAAGAATAAAAAGGATAAATAATGGGAAAGCTTTCCCCAAGTATTTCTTCTCCGTTTAAATTTCATTAACAAAATAAGTAGATTCGTTAACAATCTTTTTTTCGCAGATTGATTAATATTAGGTTTTGTTTTAATCTACGATTATTAAAATATTAGCGATGAAATTTAAACTAAGCTGCGGTCTGGTACTCCTTCTTGGATTATTTAATTGCCTACCTATTGAAGAAAAAAAATGTGAAGAAGTATTGCTGCAAGAAGTCTTTCAGGCAGTGCAAAGCAATCACCTTAATACTCGACCGCTCGATGATCAACTTTCTAAAGATTTCTTCGGTTTTTATCTAGCTCAACTAGACTCAAAAAAAGAATTTTTTACTCAAAAAGATATCGCACTTTTGCAAAGATGGGAATCTCTTCTCGATGAAGAACTGACTCAAAATAAATTGGATTTTTTTAACGAGTCATTGGAATTACTCCAAGCTGGCATCGAAAGATCTGAAAAGTATGGGACTCAAGCTTTAAGCACAGACTTTGATTTTTCCCGTAAGGAAAAAATAGAAACAGATGCTAAGAAATTAGCATTTGCTACAGATGAAAAAGCAATGCAAGATCGCTGGCGAAAAAAAATAAAACAGCAATTATTAGAAGCCTTTTGGTTAAGTGAAAAAGATTTAGCGGAATGGAGTAATTCTGAGGAAAAAGAAAAAGCCATCTTCCGATTAAAAGCGACACATAAGGAGGACTTTAGAGAAAAAAAGCAAATGACTAGGAAGGAATATCTAGAACATTATGTCAATACTTTTTTAAAAATTCATGATTTTCAATCAGTGTATTTATCGCCGGAAGAAAAAGCCAGATGGACGGCAGCTTTTACTAGATCTTATGTGGGGATTGGAGTAGGCTTAGAAATGGAAAAAGGACATCCTAAAATAACAAAGGTGATGATAGGAGGGCCTGCTTGGAAAGTAAAAAAAGTAGCAGTTGGAGATGTTGTTTTGGCGATTGGAGCAAATGGAAAAGAGCAGGTAGAGGTGGCGGAGATGAAGATGGATGAGGTGCTTGGTTTGCTAAAAGGAAAAGAAGGAACGGAGGTGAATTTGAGCCTTAAAAAGAGCAATGGAGAGCTTGCAGATGTTTCGATCTTGAGAAGTAAAATTGCTTCGGATTTAGCTTTATCTTTGGTCTTGGAGAAAAAGGAAAATCAAGAGAAAATGGGATACCTGCGCTTGCCTCGCTTCTATGCGGGAGAGGAGGGAGCTGCGGCTCACGTCTTAAAAGAATTGCGGTACTTAAAAAACAATCAAGTCGATGGTATTGTGTTAGACTTGCGAAATAATATAGGCGGTTCGTCTTATGAAACCAATCAGATTTTGGGCTATTTCCTAGAAGAGGGCCCCTTGATGCAATCGAAAAATATGGATGGCGATATTCGTTTGTATGAAGATGAAGATCCGGATGTTGTTTACGATGGCCCTTTGGTCGTTTTGGTCAATGGAAGATCAGCTTCTGGTTCTGAATTGTTTGCGGGTACGGTGCAAGATTATCGCCGTGGAGTGATTGTCGGCAGTCCCGCTACTTTTGGGAAGGGATCGATGCAACGATTTTTGGATTTAGAAGGTCAAGAAGAAGATTGTCCATTGGGAGAAGTCAAGATGAGTATTGCCCGATTTTATACGGCTGGTGGACGTTCTCCACAGTATACAGGAATCATTCCGGATATCATTTTACCCGATGATTATGCCTTGGTTGCCTCCGGCGAACGAAAAGTACAGTTTGCACTACCGCCTGAAAATCTTCCCTTAGAAAAAGTGAGTCAAGACGTTTATTCTATTCCTGAATTAGGCAAGCTAAAAAGGTCAAGTACCCAGCGAGTATCAGAAAGCTACCGCTTTCAATTTGCTCAACTAAAAGCACAAGCTATTAAGGACCAAGAAGAGCAGAGCCAAGTGGCATTAGACGCACCAAGTTTTGTGGCTGCAAAGACTGCTAAGAAAGAAAGAGCGGATTCTTTTCAGCAAATTTTTATGCCCATTGATGGGTTCCATGCTTATTCTGCGAAGACTAAATCTGAGACAATAGATTCCATTCGAATGTTTAAAGAAGTAGAGATGAAAAATAGAGTATTGCAAGACCCTTATGTGGAAGAGTGCTTCTTTATTTTGCAAGAAATGACTTCTTAAATCAATCAATAGTATTTGCTAAGCCAAAAAAAAATTAAATGAAAAATATCAAATTCTTTTCTTCCCATTTTACAACAAGCCTTGTTTTTTTGATTGCCTTGTTTTTTTTGTTTGGAAGGGTATCTGCTTGTCAGGTACAAACACCTAAGGAAGTAAGTGTAGTCTTAGAAAAAACGGAAGTTAAAGAAGTCCCAAGGCCAATATTAAAACTAAAAGATAGCACGGAAATATTTATCGCTGAATTGATGGAGAAATACCATGTCCCAGGATTGAGTTTGGCCATTCTCAAGGATGGAAAAATAAATGAGGTACGCAGTTTTGGATTAGTACAAAAAGGAAAGGAAGAACAAGTCAATGCAGAAACTATGTTTTCTGTAGGTTCTATTAGCAAAGTGGTCAATGCCATTCTAACTTTAAAATTGGTGAAAGAAGGAAAGTTGAATTTAGACGAAGACGTCAATCAATACTTGACGAATTGGAAGGTAGAAAGTAGCGATTATACTAAAGAAAGTCCAGTTACCTTAAGGAAGATATTATCTCATACCGCAGGGTTTAC
>CAYQRA010000134.1:0-11602 GCA_964419315.1 uncultured Saprospiraceae bacterium
GGCTTGGGTTTTCTCTACAACGCACAAGACAACCTTGTCGACAACATCAATCAAAATATGGTTTTTATCGAAACGCCTGATGCTACTGACGAAGCATTTATTAAAGACCAAATACGATTACATTCCAGGTGGACTTCTAGTAAAACGGCGAAGAAAATCTTAAGCAATTGGGAAGCGGAAAAATCAAAGTTCCTAAAGATTTTCCCAAAAGAATTAAAAGCCATTTTAGAAAAAGACAAAAGCAAAAGCATTTTGGCCTAATCACCATTATAATTGGTGCGCTGAAAAAATGTTGTAACGACAAATAAAATAAAATTAGTGATGGGAGATAAAAAAGGATTTCAAGAATACCAAAGAGCGATTGCAGACAAAGAACCTGCAGAAAGTAGAATTACTCATTTTAAAGAATTCTATCAAGAACCTAAAAGTGAATTGCTCCATGAGCAATCTGCCCGATGCATGGATTGTGGTGTTCCCTTTTGTCATAATGGATGTCCTCTCGGCAATGTGATTCCTGACTTCAATGATGCGGTACACAAAGAAAATTGGAAATTGGCTTATGAAATATTGTCTTCCACCAATAATTTTCCAGAGTTTACAGGCCGTATTTGTCCAGCTCCCTGCGAAGCATCTTGTGTACTCAATATCAATAGCGATCCTGTCACTATTGAGCACATCGAAAAAGCCATCATCGAACGCGCCTTTAAAGAAGGCTGGGTAAAAGCTCAGAAAAATATCAGTCGAAATGGAATCAAAGTAGCAGTGATTGGCTCCGGTCCCGCCGGAATGGCTTGCGCAGACCAACTCAATAGTATGGGCTATACCGTAGACCTATACGAACGAAATGATAAAATAGGAGGCTTACTAAGATATGGAATTCCCGATTTTAAGTTAGAAAAAAATGTGATTGATCGCAGAATAAAAGTCATGAAAGAATCGGGAATCTCCATGCATACTTCGGTCAATGTGGGATACGATATTCGTGGAGAGGAGCTTTTAGAAAAATACAAAGCCATTGTGCTTACGGGGGGATCGACAATCCCCCGAGATTTGCCGATCAAAGGACGCAATCTTAAAGGGGTCCATTATGCCATGGATTATTTGGAGCAAAAGAATAGAATGGTGGCGGGTGAAAAATTTGGAAAAGACGGAAGTATTGAAGTCGCTGGTAAAAATGTAATGGTGATTGGTGGTGGAGATACTGGTGCTGATTGTGTAGGAACGTCTAATCGCCTGCAGGCCAAATCTGTTACCCAGATTGAATTATTGGCGAAGCCTCCTGCCAATCGAGGAGAAGAGGATTTGTGGCCCAACTGGCCGATGGTCTTACGTACCAGTACTTCGCACGAAGAAGGTTGTGACCGTCAGTGGGCGATCTTAACGAAAAAATTTATTTCTGAAGATGGGGTTAATCTATCTGGATTAGAATTGGTTGACGTAGAATGGAAAAAAGGAGAAGATGGAAAAAACAAGATGGTAGAAATTGCCAATTCAAAAAGGATCATTCCTTGTGATGTAGCATTTTTAGCCATCGGATTTGTACACCCACAAAAAGAAGGACTCTTAGATCAACTTGGGGTGGCCTTAGACAAGAAAGGAAATGTTCAAGCCCGCAATTATAAAACCTCCGTCAAAAATGTATTTGCGGCTGGAGATATACGCCGAGGACAATCCTTGGTGGTTTGGGCCATCGCTGAAGGTAGGCAAGCGGCAGAATCGCTGCACAAGAAGTTTAGTAAGAAAAAACAAACTAACCACTCCTCCCCTTTAGCCATTTAGAGTCGCTATTGGAATAAATCATTGAATTTTTGTTCATTTTTAAATCAAAATAGTATTTTTAAAAGACTGCTTTGCAAAAAGCGGTCTTTTGCTTTTATTGCTTGTTTAGATTTGTAAAATAATACGTTCTTGGACAAACCGACAACGCAGGTTCATAAACGGAGTGAACTAAATAATAAAGTAGTAATCAGCCAGCCGATAATTTAACCCGACATCTTCCTAGATAAAAAAAACAGCATGCACCAACTCACAAAGACACTCCCCTTCCTCCTCTACGCCATCCTCACCATCCTCGCGCCCCGCCCGCTCGCCGCCCAACTCGACGACAACTGCAAACTACAATACGGCACCAACCTAGGCGGCCTAGTAGACTATGGCACCGAACTCCCTTTTGTCAACCTGATGCACAATGCCCGCGAGTGGTACACCAAAGACATTGGCAATCCTGCCGCCCCCTTCGACTCCGGAAATGCAGGAGCACTCAGCTACCGAAGCGATGGCTATCCCACCCACATGCCACAGAGTATTGCGACTTCCCAATACGAACAATTGGCAGTCACAATCTGGGCCATCACCACTGGTTGGCCAGCGGGAGAATACACCGTCCTTTGGGAAGGAACGGGAAAACTCCGCTTCTGGGGAGGCTATGAAAACCTGGTGGAAACCAGTAGCAATCGTTTGACTTTTGACTTCTTCAATACGGTCGATAATGTGATCGAAATGACCATCTTAGAATCCGACATCAATGACCCCATTCGCAATATACGGGTATTGATGCCGGGCACCGAAAGCACCTACGAAACCCAACCTTTTCACGAACTTTGGATCAATAAATTATCCATTTTTCCATCGGTTCGATTTATGGACTGGGGCCAGACCAACAGTTGGGGGCAAGCAGACAATTGGACTTGGGATGATCCTTCCTTATTTGACTGGGAGGACAGAGCGCAAATGGATCACTATACTTGGGCCAATAGCAAAGGCATCCCTTACGAAATGATGATCCAGTTATTGAATGATTATGACTTGGATGGCTGGGTTTGTGTCCCCCACCGTGCGAGTGATGATTACATTGCGGAGATGGCAAAATTATTTAAAGCGAACTTAGAAACGGAGCGTCACTTAACCGTGGAATACAGCAATGAAATATGGAATTGGATTTTTGGGCAAACCCAATGGCTCAATAAATATGCTTGTGAATTAAAGAATGTGGATTGGCCTGAAGGACTGGTTCCTTATGTGCAAAATTGCTTGGATATTTGGTCCACAGAATTTGCGGGAGAAACGGATAGGATTACACGGGCGGTTGGGGTACATACCGCTTGGCAAGATGTGAGCAATAGAATTGCGAATAATTTGACGCCCGGTAGTTTTGATGCGATTTCACCAACTTTCTATTTTGGCTTGACCGATGAAGGAGATGCAGCGCTTGACCTTTTAGGAGCGAATGCCAGTGTAGCCGATGTGGCGAATCATGCAAGACAAGGGATGGAAGAGACCAAAGTTTGGCTGCAAAGGCAAAAGGAAGAATTGGCGGATCCGTTGGGTTTGCCCTTGGTTTTCTATGAAGGTGGTCAGCATATTACGGGGCATCCTTTTGGAGAAGAACCAACTTATGCTCAAGCTTTGCTAGACATTCAAAGAGACACCGTTATGTATAACATGTATCGCGAGTGGTCGGATTTTTTAAAAACCTTACAAGAAGGAGACGCCCCACTTCTATTGATGAATTTTTCTTTTATCGCAGAGCGAAGTGCGCGTTTTGGCAGTTGGGGAATACTGGAAACGATGGATCAAGATACTAGCCTTATCCCTGCTCCCAAATACACTGCGATCCTACAAACGATCAATGCCTGTGATTTAACGGTCTCTGCTGAGGAATCTCTTCCGACGCAGAAAACGTATACCATTTATCCCAATCCCACTACTGATCATTTTACGATTAATGGAGATTTAGGCAATAGCCAAATCTTTCTTTATAATAGTCTGGGGCAGCTTATTTTTCAAAAAAATATAAATGCCAACAGTGCCACCTTAGCGATCAATTCACTGGCAAGTGGGATGTATTTTATTCGAATAAAAAGGGGATCAACTGATTTTACAAGTACGATTATGATTGGTGATTAGTGGTAGTCATTAGAGCATTCTAGCTAGGCTAAAAGGAATTTGTGCATCAAAACACAGGCTCTATATGCTTATCCACTTTCTTCCAAACACCTATCCTGAATTTCTGAAACCTGACTTATTCTATTTAATTAGTTTTTGTATTCAATGAACATGTTTTATTTTGTAAAAAATATAATTAAGTAGCTTGACAGAATTTTAGTTCCATCACTTATGAAGCAAATAATTTTATGCCCCCTCTTCCTTTATTTTAGTATTTCCCTTGCGGCTCAAGTTCAAGTTGGACCTACTTTTGAAGCCACCAATCGAGAGGTATGGTTTGGCTGGGATGTTGACATCAATGATGATGGAACAGTAATCGCCATCAGTTCTACTGCTGATAATTATAATATTTTTCCAGATGGTAGTGTTTTGGTTTACCGAAGAGATGGAGAAGAATGGACGCTGATCGGGGATACCATTAAAACAGATCAGGCAAATAACGCCTTTGCATTTTCCACTTCTTTATCAGGAGATGGTACAAAATTGGCGATTGGGATTCCTAGTCATACTAATTCTTATCAAATCGCTGGTGCTGTTCAAATCTATACGATAACCGAAACAGATCTTATTCCTTACCCTACGCTCTTAGAAGGAGAACAACACCTCGATGGAATTGGCCTAAGTGTAGATTTATCTTATGATGGAAGTACGCTGGTCATTGGAAACCAAAATCCAGATTATGGCCGTGTAAAAATATACGAAGAACAAAATGGTGATTGGCAACTAAAAGGAAATCCAATAGTGTCTACGGAACTAGAAAGTTTTTTTGGCCGTGATGTCAAGATTGACCATTCAGGAAATATTATTTCCGTGATATCTCCTATTGGTGGATTTACGGAGGAACTCCCAAAGGTAGAAGTATTTGAGTACTTAGCAGGTGATTGGGTGATTATAGGAGATGCCGTTAATTCAAGCAATATGGATAATATAATTGGAACACATTCCCTGAATAGTTTGGGAAACTTAATGGCCGTCAGTGAGAAGGAGGGTACTTATAGCAATATCTATTTCTATGATATTGAGGATGACCAACTGACCAAAAAAGCAAGTTTCATTCCTAGCCAAAATAACCTCTTGGATTTTCTTACAGAATTAAGTTTTTCTAATAATGGACAAACGATTGCGCTACAAGGTCTTGACGCGATCAGGGTATTTCATTACATCAATGAGGAATGGCAAGAAAGTAAGAATATTGATATTTATCCAGATATGAGCATCCTGAATATGGCCTTATCAGAAAATGGAAATTACATCATAATATCTCTTTATGGTATCGATCATTTAAAAAACAAGGTGATCGTTTATCGTATTGATGTGCTCAATGATTTAGTAGAAAAATTCCCCGAGAATTTAAAAATCTTCCCCAACCCTGTTTCTGATAAATTGATTTTAGAGCATCTCCAAAGCGACTACGAAATTCATGAAATGCCAAGTGGAAAAAAAGTAAAAGCAGGTCATGCTCAAGATGGAGAAATAAAGGTAGATGACCTAAATGCAGGTTTTTATATCCTATCCCTCCACAGAGATAAGCAAACTAAAACAATGAAATTTGTCAAAACAGAATGAGACCTCCTAGAAAAAATCATGGTTCCTAAAACCAGCTTTGACAAAGAAATAACTTATTTTGCATCCTTTAGAAACTCTAAGGAAAACAGAATAGGTAAGCCTTTTCCAAATAACCCTAAAACAAAAGCAAGTCTACCACCAAGACTAGTAGCTACTAGTTTTCTTTTTCTTGGGTCATTCTTCCAAATCAATAGTCCTCCCAACCCTATGAAAAAAGTAATCTTTTTTTGTTGTATTCTACTCCTTTGCTCTGCAAATCTCTTTGCCCAAACCGCCTTAATCGCTAATGTATACCACCGCAATACCACCGCTCTTGATGGCAATTGGAAATACATCATCGACCCTTATGAAAATGGCTATTATAATTATCGCTACCAAGCTTTCGACCAACAAGAATCCCCTTGGATGAGCGCTTTTTTCCTAAATTCTAAAACTAAAAATCCATCAGATCTTCTGGAGTATGATTTTGATCAAATGGACGAACTCAAAGTACCCGGAGATTGGAACAGTCAAAAAAAAGAGCTTTTATATTACGAAGGAACGGTCTGGTATAAAAAGTCTTTTGATTATACTTTTTCAAAAAAAACAGCTAGAGCCTTTGTCTATTTCGAAGCATCCAATTACAAAACAGAAGTTTATTTAAATGGCCAAAAACTCGGTACTCATATTGGTGGTTTTACACCCTTTAATTTTGAAATCACCGATCTGCTAAAAGAGAAAGATAATTTCCTGATCGTCAAAGTAGACAACAAAAGACTCAAAAATGGCATCCCCACTTTAAATACCGATTGGTGGAATTATGGCGGTTTGACTCGAGAGGTAAAACTCATCGAAACTGCTCCAAATTTCATTCAAGATTACTTCCTACAATTAAGTCCCAATAATGATAAAGTTATCAAAGGCTATGTAAGCTTAAACGGAGCAAACATCAGCCAAAAAAACGTTCAAATCAGCATTCCCCAACTAAAGCTAAAAAAAGATTTCACCACCGATGATAAGGGTCAGGTGGCTTTCGAAATAAACGTAGATCAATTACAATATTGGTCTTTAGAAAATCCCTTTTTGTACGAGGTTAATATTCAAACCAAAGAAGAAGCCATAAAAGACAACATTGGATTCCGAACGATCCAGACCAAAGGTTCGCAGATTCTTCTAAACAACAAAGCCATTTATCTAAAAGGCATTTCTATTCATGAAGAAAGTCCCCTACGTGGTGGCCGAGGATATTCCGAAGAAGATGCGGAACAGCTATTGGATTGGGCACAGGAATTAGGTTGCAATTATGTTCGGCTGGCTCATTATCCGCATAATGAACACATGGTCAGATTGGCTGACAAAAAAGGGATCTTGGTCTGGGAAGAAAATCCTGTTTATTGGACTATTTCTTGGGACAATCCGGATACTTATCAGAACGCCCAAAACCAATTATCTGAATTGATCGAAAGAGATAAAAACCGCGCAAGTGTCATCATCTGGTCGATGGCCAATGAAACCCCTAATGTCCCCGCCAGAAATAAATTTCTCAAGCAACTCGCCCAATTCACCAAAGCAAAAGATCCCACTCGATTGATCAGTGCCGCCTTGGAACAAAAAGATTATCAAGGCAATCCTGCCATACGCACGATAGACGATCCTTTTGCGGAAGTGGTCGATGTTTTGAGTTTCAATCAATACATCGGCTGGTATGATGGACTTCCCGAAAAATGCGAAAGCATCACTTGGAAAATAGAGCAGGATAAACCAGTCTTGATTTCTGAATTTGGGGCGGGTGCAAAACAAGGTTTGTATGGCGATAAAAATACCAGATGGACGGAAGAGTTTCAAGAAAACCTCTATGTACAAACTTTAAAAATGATCGAAAAAGTAGAACAGGTGCAAGGATTTTCTCCTTGGATTTTGGTGGATTTCCGATCTCCGAGAAGGGTTTTACCAAAGATCCAAGAGGGTTGGAATCGCAAAGGATTGATTGCAGAAGATGGCCAAAAGAAAAAGGCTTTTTTTATTTTGCAGGATTTTTATGAGAGTAAATAAATCTTTGGTTTAGGGGCTACCTTCCAGATAGGCCCTAAATTAATGACGATAAAAAACCTTCTTTTTGATACTCCTAACTGTTTGTTTTTCAAATCTCTATGGCTATTTAATACAATCATTTTTAAACAACTTCGAATAAATGGAAGTTATTCTAAATAGTACTATCTTGTTTTTTTCTACTACCCTGTAAATGCAAATCGACCCATGAAAGCCTCCCTACTCCTCTCCCTGTCCTTGATCCTTTTCGCAGCTTGTAATCCAGCAACAAAAGAAGCCCCAAGCGATCCGATACTTATCCCCAATTTAATCAAGAATTTTGAAAATCAATTGAGCACACTAGACACTAAAGAAATTAGTTCCTTAGATCAGGCGACAAAATTATTTCAAGATCATGTCGTCCAAACCAATAACCTCTCTCAAAGAGATTCTCTTTTTCCACCCTACTTTAATTTTTATAATCTAGGTCGAAATCTATTGATCGGAGAAAGTGATGCCACCATCAACCAATATGGTTTTTCCAAACACCAGAGAAATGCAAAAGAATTTCTGCTCCCTAGTTCGCCGGGCTACTTGGAAAAAAACGTCATTCATTATTTCTCTCCTCCCATGCAAAAATTCTGCAAGCAACAATTAAAAGAATTTAATGATGTACAAAGTTTGAATACCTTTGCTCGCAATGCAATTTGGTGGGAAACCTTCAATCAAGAAAATCCTGATTTCTTTCTAAAACCCATGACCAGCTATCACTACAAAAATTGGCATTTGAAAAACTTACTCGCTGGCACCAATACCATTAAAGTCTTTACTCAAGAAAATCTCCTCTCCGAGGAAGCGAATAAAACCTATCAAACGCTTCTGAAGGATCACGCCAATAGCCAAACCGCAAATACGGTTCGAACCTACCTAGAACTTTTAAATAAAAACAATAAAACCAAAACTCCGGAAGTGGTTGATTTTCTAAATCAATTCAATTAAAATGCTTCCTTTGGTCGCACAAAAAGACTCCCCCTCTTCCCCTTTCGCTATATTAAGTAGACGCAATAGAACTGAGCCGTTTGAGAAAATGTGTTCCCTTAAAAAAGGGAATAAAAAAGGATTGAAGTAAAAAATTGTTGAAGAATAATAGTATATTTGATTAGGAGCTTTCAGCATTTTTTTAAAAAAAATATTGATAAGTCCCCATCTACTCCTGTTTGCAATTTAAATTTATTGGAAAAGTCGATAGACTTTAGCGCATCCTTGTGCTCCTTGATTTGCTTCGTGCTCTTCAAGTCAATATTGCTATGTGTTTTATAAAATAAAATATAAATTATTTTGCATCCTTCTAATTCCTTATGCTATGAAAAATTTACTTCTCTTTTTACTGCTTAGCTTTTTTATTTCTTTACAGACCAATGCCCAGTACTACGAATTTCCAAGCCCCGGTTGGGTGCAAGGAGTGGAAACAAATGGCTTTTATCCGCCCAATTATCCCATACGATTTAATATACAAAAATGGATCGGAGATACGACTATCAATAATCAGACTTATCAGGTAATTGATAATTCCAATTGGCCAGGAGATTATTTTATCCGACAAGAAAATGGAAAAGTTATTTCCTATTGGAATGGTGCCGATGTACTCTTATTTGATTTTGGAGCCCCGGTGGGAGATACGCTGGAGGTTTATTCTTCTTTGGGTCAAACTCAAAATGTAGAGATCATAGAACGCAAAAAATACCTAGCAGATAATGGAGATTCCTTGGCCTTTGTATTGGTAAGCCCCACGGATTGGTCGACCTCCGCTACTTTTCCTTGGCTAGAAGGAATTGGTCATGAACGTAGTGGTCTATTCAATCCCCCCTTGGGTTTCGAAACGGATGTTTTACATGCCTGTACTTATGACTTAAGTGGACAATTGAGGGAAGGGAATCCCAATTTTGATCCTCGAACTTTGAGTATAGAATTTCTACATGGGGAAGATAAAGATGGGGATTGGGTATTCAATCACTATGGAAATACGAAAACTTTTGCAGCAGAGTGTGACCTTACGAAAAAATTGAAAATCAGAGCATGTGATACTCTATTAGCCTTCAACTATTGTGGAGAGCCGCTTTATTTTTCTGACTTTTTTACCGACGAATTGATCGCTCCAATTTCTGGCGGCGGCTCAGATACTATTTATATAAGTGATTTTATGGGCAGTACAATTATCAATGTCCATCATAATTTCGATTTCAATAATTCTCTTTTTGGAAGAATCGAAATTTATCCTTGTACCAACTGTGATTGTGATGATGACAATGCGCTGGTTCATCAATTTCATCCTGAAATTCCTTATGATGGTTTTGACAACGACTGCAATCCCCTTACAACAGACGATGATTTGGATGAGGATGGTTTTCCTCTAGCAGAAGATTGCAATGACAATAATCCCGATCAATATCCGGGCAATATGGAAACCGTTTATAATGGAATAGATGATGATTGTAATCCTTTAACGCTCGACGATGATTTGGATGAGGATGGCTTTCCTCTAGCAGAGGATTGCAATGACAATAATCCCGATCAATATCCGGGCAATATGGAAACCGTTTATAATGGAATAGATGATGATTGTAATCCTTTAACGCTCGACGATGATTTGGATGAGGATGGCTTTCCTCTAGCAGAGGATTGCGACGATACCAATGCAGACATTAATCCCAACGGGATCGAAATTCCTAATAATGGGATTGATGAAGATTGTGATGGAGATGATTTGATGACTAGTCTACACCATGTCGACGATTTTACAATTTCGGTTTTCCCAAATCCGGTTTATCAATTTATCAATATCCAAACATCCTCTACCTCATTAATTGAAAGCTATCTATATGATGTAGCAGGAAATAGATTGATGGCCAATGGAAATTCAAGGCAAATCAATCTTACTAGTTTGCCAGAAGGAGTTTATTGCTTAGAAATTTATTTGGAAGAGCGAGGAATTCGAATCATGGAAAGTGTAGTAGTGATTCGCTAAGCTAAAAAGCTAGAATGGGACTATTGGAGCGAAAGGACTACCTGTTGGTAAATGCTTTTGCATACTCCGTTTTATTTACCGATTGGCCTGATTTTCAGCTTAGGAAAATAGGATAGATTTTTTGAGCTTTTCAATTTTTAGAGAAGAGGAATCCAATTAGCATTCCTCTTCTGTAAAATCTAATTTGGGCAAAGATAGCGTTGTACATCTTTGGCTTTTGTGTGCCCCCTTTCAATACTTGTCTCCAGATCCGCACAGCCTGATACATGATCCAACAAGAGCAGATAAGCAATACCCCGATTATAATAAGCATCGGCATAATCACTTTTTAGTTGAATCGCTTTGGTGTAATCATCAACCGCTTTGGGCACCAAATCCAGAAGGAGGTATAGGTTTCCACGATTCTTATACAACTCGGCATTATTGGGAAACTCTTGGATACCTTTATTGAAATCGGTTAAAGCACTGGCATAGGAACCGATCATTTTTTTGGTCAAACCACGGTTGAGAAATGCCTCTGGATAGATGCTTCCTTTTTGATCAATAATGGTGCTATAATCCGCTATTGCTTTTTCCCGATCTCCTATTGTTTTCAAAACCATAGCTCTTCCAAAGTAAGCTTTAGTTAGCGTGGACTGCAATCCAATTGCTTTGTCAAAAGATTCTTTGGCAGCTGGAAAATCTCCTTGTTGATATCTTACGATTCCTATATTATACCAAGAGAGGGCAAAAGTAGGATCCAGTTCAATCGCTTTAGAAAAGGCTTTGACCGCCGCCGCTATTCGATTCTGTTTCAGAAGAGCAAAATTCAGCGCATTCGCAGCCAGTTAAGAAGAATTTCTCAAGGCAAAGACAGAACCGCAGCCCCGGAAGAGACGTGGCTGTTGCTGTCGCCATTAGGCAAAGCAGAATCAGAGCTGTCAGTTTGCGAACCATCTTATTTTCAAGTGTAGGAAACCACAGAACGAAAATTATTCCAAGAAAATTGATTTTTTGCTTTGAAGTTCTAGTGGCTGGACTCTCGAATTATTGAAGATTGGAATCTAGTCGATTGGGTCT
>CAYQRA010000135.1:0-11461 GCA_964419315.1 uncultured Saprospiraceae bacterium
TCCTCACAATCCACTAGGGGTTAAAGGAGCTGGAGAAGCAGGTTGTATCGGATCTACACCAGCCATTGTCAACGCAGTAGTAGATGCACTGTGGAGTGGTGGACATAAAGTGAAAGATGTCAAAATGCCAATGACTCCAGAGCGAGTTTGGACTGCGATGCAATAAGTAAGTGCTAGGACAGTTTTTTAGGAATAATAGAATTTAGATTTTATTGCTCCAGAATATTTTATTAAAAATTTTTTATTTTTTTTCAATTCTGTGGTCATCCAAAAAGAAGAAACAAAAACGACCGTAGGAAGTGTTGGTTTTTCTTTTTGAATGACTCTAACACAGGATTGAAAAAAAATGGAAATCAAAAAATGTGTCATGATTTCAACTTCATTTGATTATAAAAGAGCAAACTCCGTAGAGGAAGCAATTTCCTTACTCAACGATGATGCTAAAATATTGGCAGGAGGCCACAGTCTAATTCCGGCAATGAAATTGCGCCTCAACCAACCAGAGACCCTAATCGACATCAGTCGAATTCCAGGGCTTAGAGGAATTTCTGACGGTGGCGACCATATTGTCATTGGTGCGAATGCTACTCACCACGATATCGTCAAATCTGACCTTGTCCAATCCGCTGCACCTATGCTAAGCCAAGGAGGGGATATGATTGGAGATATTCAGATACGGAATAAAGGAACCTTAGGGGGAAGTATTGCACATGCAGATCCCGCGGCCGACTGGCCGGCGATGTTGATCGCTTGTAAGGCGACGATTAAAGTGCAAGGAGCAGATGGCGAAAGAATAGTTTCTGCGGATGATTTTTTCACAGGCTTTTATGAAACCGCTTTAAAAGACGGTGAGATAATCACGGCCGTTCATGTGCCCAAGCAAGGTGATAATACGGTTGGATATTATGCCAAATTTCCTCAACCAGCTTCTCGCTTTGCGATTGTAGGTTGTGCGGTAGTCCTTACCCATGAGAATGGAAAATGTAGCAATGTAAGTATCGCTTTTAATGGTGTTTCAGACCATGCCTTCCGCGATCAAGCGGCTCAAAATGCCTTGGAAGGAAAGTCTTACTCGGCGGAAAATATTGCCGCCGCCGCAAGTGCTTCTGCCGAAGGCGTAGACGTAATGAGCGATCCTTATGCCTCAGAAAAATACCGACATCATTTGGCAAAAGTATATGCCAAACGTGCTTTAAGTGCCGCTAAATAAATTTTATTTTTAGCCGATCTTGAAAGAGGGAAGCCAAAAAATCTTAATTTATTCTTGTTCTATAAATGGAAGAAGGCGTATTCATTTTTTTGAATACGCCTTCTCTATCTAGAGGCATCGGATAGTTCCAGCTGCGTTTTTATTTTTTCGCCCGTTTAAAGATTTTAAGTTCCTCTTTGTGTAAAGCAAAAAAGCAGTTTTGCTCTAAGCGTATTTGTATTCCTTCTTCTAGTTTTATGGGGAGATTGATGGGGTGTTTGATCTCAGAATCCACTTGCCAGACATAAAATTGATCATCTTGTAGGCCAAAGATATGTTGATCTCTAACTTGTAGAGAACGAAGATTTTTGAAGGGAATGGTTTTGATGTACTGTCCAAAAACATCAAAAATTAATATCCCCGTTTTGGGATCATGGAGATAGACTAGATTATTACTTTCTTTAACGGAAGTCGGATAAATACTTTCAGGAAGCATGGCACTCAGATCAATACTTTCTACTAAAACCTCTCCTTGCTTGTCGTGTTTGCGTAAGCGAAAATCAAGTTCATCATAGATCCAAATATTATTATCGAAGGAAATGCCGAGTGCATGGGTTTGGGGAATTCCTAGGTCTAATAAATTATAATGATTGATTTCATTGAGGGTTCGATCTAGGATGATGACTGCGCCAAAGTCAGGATAATATAAAAGAATATGGAAAGGATTGGAAACGTCAATGGTTTCTAAATGTCCTAGTTTATTATTGCTATAGCGAAAAACTTCAGTACCTATCGGGTTCAATTTGATAACATCATTTTGCGCATTGACTAAGTAGGATTGTTGGAGTTTATCCGTTGTTAGAAAACGGGCTTCCATTGGGATGCTTTTATAAAGGCTGTAGGATTTTGTTTCTTTTTGTGCAAAGAGAGCATTGGAAAAAGATAAGGCCAAAGCCAGAAAGAAAAAGCCTTTCCAAAAGAAAATGAATAAAGGAGAAAATGTCTTTGTCATAATGTATTTCCGTCAAGTTACTGGTTCCTAAGGAAAAACGGTCAATTCTTTCTCAAAAGCCTTTAGTTCCATCTTTTTTCCATCAAAAACGGCGTAAGAATTATAGTTCATCCATTCTCCTAGGTTGATATAACGACTTTTTTGGTTTTTTAGCATATAGTCGATCGGTAAGTGTCGGTGGCCAAACACGAAAAAGTCGGCAGGAACTTCTTTTAGTTTTTCATTGGCATAAAGGAGGAGCCATTCTTTATCCTCTCCGAGGAAATGAGCTTCCCCAGGATTTGCTTCGCGACTTTGCCCCGACCAAAAATTGGCCAGACCGATTCCAAAATTGGGATGAATGCGTGCAAAAAGCCATTGACAAATTGGACTAGCAAAGACTTTTTTTAGAAATTTATAACCATAATCTCCTGGGCCAAGGCCATCTCCATGTCCGATAAAGAAGGTTTTTCCATAAATCTCTCTTATGATAGGTTCGCGATAAGTAGGAATCCCCAATTCTTCTTCGAAGTACTTAAACATCCACATGTCGTGGTTGCCGATAAAGAAATAAATAGGGAGCCCAGCATCTCGCAATTCCGCTAGTTTGCCCAATATTCTGACATAACCTTTGGGAACAACGGTAGCGTATTCAAACCAAAATTCAAATACATCTCCAACAAGGTATAAAGCGGCAGCATCCTGTCTGATCTCTTCGAGCCAACGGACAATCTGTCGCTCTCTTTCTGCACTCGACAGACTGCCCTGTGCTCCTAGATGGAAGTCAGAAGCAAAGTAAACCTTATTGGCAGGAGCCCCTGATTTCGTCTTGTTTCTTTCTGCGGTCATGGACAGGTATTCTGTAAACTTTTGAGAGGATAAGGAATCACATAACAATAAAAAAGAATTTACATCTTTTCCATTACCGTAGCACACTTATCGCAAGTACGCAATTCTTCACTGTCCATAAAAGCATTCATAACAATGGGCAATTGATTGACAATATCGGTCATTGGAAAAGAAGCTTCATGTAACTTGTGATTACAGTTTTCACAAAACCACATCAATTGATCCATTTCGCCATCGCGACGGTAGCGTTCGATCACCAAGCCAATAGTATCTGCTGGACGTTGTGGCGAATGCGGAATTCGTGGAGGCAATAAAAACATTTCTCCTTCTTTGATAGAAATATCTTCTGGGGTGCCATCTTCATTGATAATCTTTAAGATAATGTCTCCTTTGAATTGGTAAAAAAGTTCTTCCCCATCTTCGAAATGATAATCCTTACGACCATTGGGTCCGCCCACGACCATTACGATATAATCCTCATTGTCGAGGTAAACTTGTTTGTTTCCAATAGGTGGTTTGAGGAATTGTTTGTTGTCCTCAATCCACTTGTTCATGTTAAAAGGTTTTGCAATTGCCATATTTCTGAGTATTTGGATTTAATCGATCAATTATTTTACTTGGATAAAGCGGAGACTTGTTTTAAAAGCAACCATATTTAGCGTATTTTCGCCTAAAGTAGTAGTCGGGCTTTTATCAATTACTATTTGCTGAATTCGGATTTTTCGGGATGTAATTCTTTTGCAATAAAACAACTTCAGCAATAATAATGAAAAACATACTATGAACCTCAATCTTAAAGGGAAAAACGCTCTTGTTGGCGGTAGCAGTAAAGGACTTGGGAAGGCGGTAGCCGTCCAATTGGCCGCTCTAGGTGCAAATGTAACCCTAGTTTCTCGTTCTGCTTCTATCATGTCTGACATCATTGTCGAATTAGACCACAGTCAAGGTCAACGGCATGATTTTATAGTGGTTGATTTTAATGATCTCAATGATTTGCGGCGCAAGTTCAAAAATTTGGTCTCGGTCAAAACAATTCATGTTTTGGTCAATAATACTGGTGGGCCACCCTCTGGGCTTATTCTGGAAGCCACAGAAGATGCTTTTCTTAAAGCGATGAAGAATCATTTGCTAGCCAGTCATATTCTAACTGGTTTGGTGGTCAAAGGAATGAAAAAGGCTAAATATGGCCGTATCCTAAATATCATTTCTACAGGCGCCAAGCAGCCCATACCCTATCTTGGAGTTTCCAATGCCACACGAGCTGCTGTTGCCAGTTGGGCCAAAACTTTGTCGAATGAACTAGGACTTTACGGGATTACCGTAAATAATATTTTACCTGGCTCTACAGAAACGGAGCGTCTTCGGGAGCTGATTGGCCATCGCGCAGATCAGGCAGGAGTAGAGCCGGAAGAAATCAAAGAACAAATGTTGAAAGACATTCCCCTCAGGCGTTTTGGGAATCCAGAAGAAGTAGGTGCTGCTGTTGCCTTTTTGGCCAGCCCTGCTGCGGCTTATATCAATGGCATCAATCTGCCGATCGATGGTGGTAGAACCAAGAGTTTGTAAAGGAGAGTAAAACTTAGCCAATGGCATAATTTGCATTTAACAATTTGACTTTACCGGGGCCTTTTTTTCGCTACCCTTCGGTTCAAAAATTTTGATCCATCACTTAGTTTTTATGCCTTTGCCCTAAAGAGGAAAAACTTTCCTTGATAATTGAACTAAAAATCCTTAAAATTGTGTACTCCTAGAGAAAGGAGGTAATAATTATACCTTGATAAGAGCTGGGATATCTTTCCCAAAGAATGGCTTTTATTTTTTGACCAAAAAAATCAATGAATCATTATGGCTAGTCAACCCCGAATCATCAGTGTAGCCAACCGAAAGGGTGGAGTTGGAAAATCAATTGTCAGTATTATGCTGGCAGTCGCTTTGGCAAGACACAAAAAGAAGAAAGTACTTATTTTGGATTGTGATAGCCAAGGAAGCATCACAGAGATGTTTAATAATGAGGTCGAGATGATGGGCCCCGATTATCAGGCGGCGATCGAAGTAGAGGAAATCACTGCGCGGAAAGTCCAGACTTTTATCAAGCGTTTTGGTGCAGATTATGATGTGATCTTTATCGATATTCCTCGGATGACAGATCGCAAAAAAGACAATGCTACGGTGATGTTGCTTTATAATTGTGATTCCATCTTAATGCCCGTAGTGGGCAATGAAGTAGACGTATTGTCTTCTGTAGACTTTTTGAGAATTGTAGAAGAGGCCTCGGAATTCAAGCAAGAAATCGGAGAGCAGCTTCACTATTATGGTTTTATCAACCGCCGGAATCAAAGGAAAAATAATGAATTGGCGGAGGCTGCGATGAAAGAACAGGGATTGAAAATGTTTAAAAATTCGCTCTACGATCTCAAAATTTATACCCTTCCTTCTTTTTTTACTTCTATCATGGAAACGGCAGAGGGACAAAGAAGGTTTGAAGATTTCTTCTATGAGTTTTGCCGAAAGTATAAACTATAAGGATACGAAAAGGAAGCCTTAATAGAAGCTCAAGTTGATTCCTATCAGCTTGAGCTTCTGTCGTTTGTAAACCCGATACCCTAAGCCCATCCTTTTTTCTTATTTTTGTCTCTTCATCAAATAGAAGCCTTATGCTCAAAATTGAACACATTGGAATTGCCGTGAAAAACCTCGAAAATAGTAATGCACTTTTTAAAACCTTGTTTGGAAAGAGCCATTATAAAATAGAAGAGGTCGCTTCTGAAAACGTCAATACCTCTTTCTTTCAAATTGGAGATTCTAAAATAGAATTGCTAGAAGCCACAGACGAGGCTAGCCCGATCGCTAAGTTTATCGAAAAGCGGGGAGAAGGGATGCACCACATCGCTTTTGAAGTAGAAGACATTGAGGCGGAAATGGAGCGTTTGGAAAAAGAAGGTTTTCGATTGCTCCATAAAAAACCCAAGCGCGGAGCAGACAATAAGCTCATCTGTTTTTTACATCCTAAAAGTGCCAATGGCGTCCTAGTGGAGCTGTGTCAGGAAATTAAGAAAAAGGAAAAATAATTTATGGGGACCTTTGAATTAGTTATTGCAATTATTGGTGGAACAGTAGCCGGATTTATCAATACCCTAGCGGGCAATGGCTCCGCCATTACCCTGCTCATTCTTACCGAAGTACTTCAATTACCGCCCAATATTGCCAATGGCAGCAATCGCCTAGGAGTCTTCGCTGGAAGTGCGGTAGGCTCTTTTGTGTTTTATAAAAATGATAAAATTGATTTGTCCCGAAGCTGGGTTTATTTTATCTCTACCTGTATTGGTGCAGTAGGCGGAGTAATACTAGCGGTTTGGGTGAGCAATGAGCAATTCCAAAGTGTTTTTCGGTTGATGATCGTCATCATGCTCGTGGTGATTTTGGTGAAACCGAAGCGCTGGCTGCAGGCGACAGATTTGACTCAAAAAACCTCTCCTTGGTTGACGGTTCCTCTTTTTTTAGCCATTGGTTTTTATGGTGGGTTTATCCAAATGGGAATGGGAATTTTCTTTTTAGCCGCGATGGTGTTGGGGGCACGTTTTAGCTTGATTGATTCGAATGCGGTGAAAACGACGGTGGTGGCAGCCTATACTTTTTTTGTGATCATGATCTTCGCTTGGAAAGGTTTGATCCATTGGCAGTTTGGTCTCATCCTCGCAATAGGGCAAGTAATTGGTGCCAGCATCGCTGCTAATTTTGCTTCCAAATATGCCAAAGCGGATGTCTGGACTTATCGTCTACTGGTGTTTATTATTTTGATGGCGATTGGGAAAATGTTTGGCCTTTTCGAGTACTTCAAATACCTAGTGAACTAGGAAATAAATCATCCAAGCATTTACCTGTTTTAAAACAACTTCCTTATTCCTTTTTATCCGCAGCGGTATCTGAAGAATCTTTTTCTTCCTTTGATTTGACATGCGACAACACCATGCGAATATCTCCATAACTAATATCGTCTCCCAAAGCCAACTTAGCTTCTGTAAAGGAGGTAGTTTCCGCTTTCGCAAAATAAGCTGTTATCGTAGCGACCTTGGCTTGTTCTACAAAAGAATACACATCCAACTCTCCCGTTCCCACAAAATGCGATAAATGACTGGCAATCGTAGAGCTCGCCAAACCACGCGCTTTAGCCACGTCTTCAACGGACTTGCCTGTTTTGTACAATTCAAGCGTAAGCATTTTGGTGTCCGGCTTAGGTGGTTTTGGCGCTTTGCCCGTCGAGAATTGTAATTGATCGGTGGGAAGTTCATGTTCTTGACAATATTGATTAACGATCTCTAAGATTGCTGGCCCGTGTTTTTCTGCCCGAACTTTTCCAATGCCTTTGACTCTTTTTAAACTAGCCATACTGGTCGGCAATACTTCCACGATTTCTAATAAAGATCGAGTGGCCATTACGGCGTAACGTTCCACCTCGTGTTCGCTAGCCGTATCGGCTCGCCATTGATTGAGGAGTTCGTATAAAAGGGGATGACTAGCATCTTTTGGACTTCTTCTTGGACTAGATTTTTTGTTGGGTGTTTTTTCAAAATCCAATGCTGCATTGACCTTAGCCTTGATATAATCTTGTGGGACAAATTCTTTTTCACAAGCGGTGAAACAGGCTTGTTTGATCACCAGTTCTTTTTGTAAATCTTGGATGCTTTGTAAAGCTTTCTTTTTAATGGCCTTGTTATCGCTGAGGATCTCGATGTTTTCTACAGCAGGTATGATTTCTTCTTTTAATTGTTTTAAAAAATAACTACTGGCTTTGCCCAAGCGTTCTAATAAGGCTTGATTCTCCTCGGGTAAGTCCGCTTGTTGGAAATAGCTTTCCAATTGTGGCGCAAACTTTTCGGCAAAAGCAATGACTTGGTTTCTGGCCTTTGATTTGAGTTGGGCGGAAGCATCATAAATATTTCCTTGTAAAGCTTGATCATTTTCCAATACAATTCTCCGCAGTTGATCAATACGCGTACTTAAAGTTTTAAAACTGAATAAGTCGCGCAATATTTCCTGTTGATAGCTGCGTTTGGCCTGAGTTAAGCGAGCTTGATCTGGACTATTGTCTTGTGTCTGTTGACTATAATTACGGACCACGCGATCCGTTTTTACACTAGAAGAATTAATTTCTGTCCGCAAGACGATGCCTTCAAAACTCTTGCAACGACTCAGTGCTACATAGACTTGTCCATGTGCAAAAGCTGCTTGTGCATCGATGATCACACGTTCAAAAGTAAGTCCTTGACTTTTGTGGATAGTGATGGCCCAAGCCAATTTTAAAGGAAGCTGACTAAAGCTGCCAATAATCTCTTCTTGTACCTCTTTGGTCTCTTCGTTGAGTGTATACTTTCTATTGTGCCATTCCGTTGCAAAAACTTCGATGACCTCTGTATCACCCGGACATTGTACCGTTACTTTTTCGCCCACAATTTTAGTGATGCGGCCGATTTTACCATTATAATAAGCCCCTGCTCCAGAGATGTCATTTTTGACAAACATCACCTGAGCTCCCAATTTAAATTCGAGGATTTCTTCTGTTGGATAGGTGTGGGGTGGAAAATCGCCACTTACGGTAGCCTTGTATTTAAACGAAGGTCCCGCAATCTCGGTCAGCTTTTCTGCATTGATCTGTTGAGAGGTGCGGTTGTGCGAAGTAAGTGTAATATAATCGTCTTTATCACTCGGATGGAAGTCAGGTTGGTAGCGACTATTGAGCGCCTTTAGGACCTCTTCGTCCATTCGGTTAGCCCTGATTTTGTTGAGTAACTCAATAAAAACACTATCCGACTGGCGATAAATATGTTGGAGTTCAATTCGGACCACTTCAGTCTTTTTTAAAGCCAAGCTTCCGAAGAAATAAACGGTATCGTAGTGGGCTTTTAAAAGTTGCCAATCTTCTGGTTTGACGACTGGCGGCAATTGGTGTAAGTCTCCAATCATAAGCAACTGTACGCCCCCAAAAGGCTTGGTGAAATCACGATATCGCCGGAGTACCTCATCGATAGCATCCAATACATCTGCTCGGACCATACTGATTTCGTCGATGATTAAAAGGTCGAGACTTTTAAGGAGTTTGATTTTTTTTCGGGCAAACCTTCGTTTCTTCATTTCTTCTCGGATTTGTCCGGGAAGGAAAGTGCCAAAGGGCAATTGGAAAAGAGAATGGATGGTTACTCCTTCTGCATTGATGGCCGCGACTCCCGTTGGAGCGACCACCGCCATACGTTTGATGGACTCTCTTCTGACTTGCCGAAGAAAAGTTGTTTTACCCGTACCTGCTTTTCCGGTGAGGAAAATATGTTTATTGGTCTGGTGAATAAACTGGAAGGCGAGGTCGAGTTGAGGATTGGGAGCACTGTTCATTTCGCGAATTTTGCCAAGCGATTTTTTTATTTCCGCTTTGTGGGTGAAATAAGATTACTCGCGTTTTGTATAGTGCCACCAAATTACTTAGAATTTCAGGGATCACCAATTTTTTTTCAAAAAAATAAACACTACTTTTTACAGCGGCAATATAGATTTTAGTACTAGAATAGCTTTGTCTTTCATAAGGCTTTGCCCTTTCTCGTTGGGATGGACACCATCTTCTAGGAAAAAATCAGGCGCACTTATTTCAGAAAAATCAATAAAAGGATGACCGTCTTCCAATGCAAATTTTTTCAACTTTTGCTGATATATATTCACCCGTTCACTAAAGGTGCGAGAAGGTAAGTAGTGACTTTTTTCCGAAGGTAATTCTGGATAAATGAAAGGCGTTGGTATACCAAGGATAACTTTGATTTGATGGTGTCTGGCTTGGCGGGTCATTGCGAGGATATTGCTAAGTATTTGCTCGTCCGATAAGTTCATTGCAAGATCATTTGTACCGCCCATGATAATCAAATGACTCGGTTCATGGTCGAGTACCATGCTTTTAAATCGCGCCAACATCCCTCCTGTGGTATCTCCCGAAATACCGCTGTTGATAATTTCAATATTTAATTCTTGGTGGAGCAAATTGGGCCAGGCATAGTCGAGGTCTATATCGTATCCTTCAGTTAGGCTGTCTCCTAAAGTGACTATTTTGATAGGATTCATATTGTCTGTGGTTTTTTAGGAAAGTAATATTAATTCTTTGAACTACTTAGTTATTTATCATTATTTTTGAGCACTTACGTAAAACCGCAACTGATAACCAAAAGAAAAAGCCATGTCTGAAAAAGAAAAAAACGCTTATATCCTCGGAACCGATCAGGAAGAATTATTTAGATTGGGAGTTCAACATCAAGTGTGGGCTAGTGAGGCGCAAGAAGGTTGGCGGCTTGCCGATTTTAAGGCGGGACAAACTTTACTTGACTTGGGCTGTGGTCCTGGTTTTTGTACCAAAGAATTGGCCTATATCGCAGGGACTACGGGCAAATTAATTGGAGTGGATAAATCAGAATTTTACATTGATCATTTGAATAAAGTTGCTGAATTGCAGTATCTAAATATCGAAACGATCGTAGCCGATTTTGATACTGTAGAATTGCCGACTGCAAGTATAGATGGTATGTTTTGCCGTTGGGCATTGGCTTGGTATTCAAAACCTAAAGAAGTTTTAAGTAAAGTCTATGATGCTTTGCGACCGGGAGGAAGAATGGTGATCCACGAATATTATGATTGGGCGACGCATCAAATTGAACCAGCCGTTCCGGCTTTGTCTAAGGCGATCGCTGCTGCGCTAAAAAGTTTTAAAGACTCTGAAAGCGAGGTGGATATTGGGAGAACATTGCCTGCTCTGTTAGAAGACTTGGGGATGCGGGTGGTGAGTATACGACCTATGGCGAAAATGACGACTCCGGGCGATATGACTTGGTCTTGGCCTAAGTCTTTTTACCAAAGTTACTTTCCACGATTGGTGGATTCAGGTTACTTAACTAAGGAGGAATTAGAAGAAGCGATGGAAGGATTGAAAGAACTGGAAGCCGCTAAAGGAGCCAGCCTTTTTTGTCCGATGATGGTGGAAGTAATTGCAGAGAAATAAAAAGAAAATGGTGGCCTTACTTGTGTGATTTTTTCATCTAAGAATGATAGCCCCTTTTTTCTCTATTCCACCAAAACAAAATTCTCAAAAATCGGTTTTTCATTTTCTTGCCAAATGACACAAGAGTAAATCCCAGAAGTATAAGTACTCATGTCTAATTCTAGAAGACCTTTAGTATTTGTTTTTTCCAACATCAATACACCCAAACTATTGTACAATTGCAAGGTGTAACTATTAGACCATTCGGGTTTGATCCATAAGGCATCGGTGGCTGGATTAGGAAATATTTTCACCCCCTTAGCAAGTAATAAATCATCCGTCGCAGTGCGAATAACTTGTACCTCTTGGCAAGTCTGATCTTCTCCATAATCATTGCGTACCGTGAGGCATACTTCATAAAGATCGC
>CAYQRA010000136.1:0-11452 GCA_964419315.1 uncultured Saprospiraceae bacterium
AAATCGTGGTGCAATGGAAAGCCACTTCTTTAAATTTCCACGATTATCTAGTGGCTGTTGGCGCAATTGCAGTACCGGAAGGGAGAATTCCAATGTCGGACGGAGCAGGAGAAGTAATCGCCATTGGCGAAGCAGTGAAAGAATGGAAAGTTGGGGATAAAGTGATGTCCCTATTTTTTCCAAATTGGATCGAAGGCAAACCTAGTCTTGCTAAGACGAGTGCAATCAGTGGGGAAACCGTAGATGGTTGTTTGGTGGAAAAAGCTTGTGTAAAGGCCAGCGCGGTTACCGCTATCCCAGAGGGCTATACCTTTGCGGAAGCTGCCACCCTGCCCTGTGCAGCAGTCACGGCCTGGCGTGGCCTGATGGTCGAAGGCCAATTTCAAGCGGGACAAAAAGTATTGATTGAAGGAAGTGGTGGGATGTCCATTTTTGCTTTACAAATGGCTAAGGCAGCTGGAGCGAGAATATTTGCGACCACCTCCTCCCCCAGCAAAGCAGAACGACTAAAAGCAATGGGTGCCGAAGCGGTAGTCAATTATAAAGAAGAGGAACGCTGGGGCAAAATCATCTTTAAACTTTCGTGTGGAGGGGTCGATCATGTTTTGGATGTCGGCGGTGGTTCTACGATGCGCAACTCCATAGAAGCCGCAGCAATCGGTGGACATATTGCTTCCATTGGAATCTTGGGAGGTGGTCGAAAAGGAGAAATTACTTTCCCAAAGCTTTTCTTTAAGCACTTGCGAATGACTGGTCTGGCAGTAGGAAGTCGGGAGATGCAAAACGATATGGTCAATGCGCTCAACATCAACCAACTCCGTCCAATAATTGATCGCAGTTTTGCTTTTGAGGAAGTCGATGAAGCATTTAAGTATCAGGCCAGTGGCCAGCATTTTGGAAAAATAGTTTTGGAATACTGAGCTCTGAATTAGCTTATATAGCTGTTCTCAATATTTAATATGAAGTTGTTTAAAAATGATTGTATCAAATAGCTATAGGGATTTGAAAAACAAACAGTTTGGAGTATCAAAAAGAAGGTTTTTTATCGTCATTAATTTAGGGCCTATCTGGAAGGTAGCCCCTAAACCTTAGCCCTTTTACTAAGGGTTTGAAAATGCTTCTTTACTTTTTTCGCAGAACAGATAAGTAACTGAGAAATAAATATCTAGACCTTTGAATACAAATATTTTTATCGTATTTAATAATAGGGGCTACCTTGAAGATAGCCCTTATTTTGTCAGCCTTTATTAAACATTGGTTTTCTATTTTTAAACAACTTCTAGAATAAAGCAAAATGAAAAGAAAACGATTGACCCAAAAAAACATTTTCCGATTTTTTGGAATACTACTATTCGGAATTATATTATGGTTTGGAATACCCGCCATAAAAGAAAAGATTCGGATTGCCAATCTCAAAGATACTGCCTCTCCTAATGTTCATACCTTAAAGGATTTTGTTTATATCAAAAGCTTAGATCGCAAGAGAACCATCTGGGTTTATCTTCCGCCTGAGCACGATCAAGACAGTACTCGCTATCCGGTTTTGTACATGTTGGATGGTGATAATTTGTTTAACGACCTTGTATCTGGCGGCAATGAATGGCAAGTGGATGAAGTCCTTGATCAGACCATTGCAGGTGGTGGCCGCGGAGCGATCGTCGTAGCTATCGACGATGCTGGAAAAGATCGCAATACAGAATACAAACCTTTTGATCCGGAGACAGGTGAAGCCTCAGAAGGTAGCCTTTTATTGGACTATATTAGTCAAGAGCTCAAACCCATTATAGATCGTAAATACAAGACCCTTCCAGAAAAAGAAAATACCCTAATTGCGGGATGCTCTCTTGGTGGAATCATGGCGCTTTACGGACTTACAGAATACCAAGAAGTATTTGGTAGCGCAGCGATTTTTTCGCCTTCTTTGTGGGTTTCTAAACGTTTTTATGAGCTGCCTTTTCAAATCAAAGATTGGTCGAACAGAAAGGTATTTATCAGCGTGGGAGATTCTGAAGGTTTTATGGACAAGGATGCCAGTAGCTTACATCAAAAATTTCTGGAGGCTGGAATTCCTAAAAACCAACTAAAAATAAGTATTGAAGAGGGCTTTGGGCATTACCACCTCACTTGGAGACAGGGTTTTAGTAAAGCCTATCCTTGGATTGTAGAATAGACCTAAAAATTAGCTTTAACGCCAAAACACAAGACTAAAACATGCTTGGAGTATTATTAATCTATGTCATCGGAAGAATTTTCTTCGACCTTGCGACTATTTTTCAAAAAAGTAAATGGGCTTATGCCATTCTGGGTATACTCTCCTATTATTTTGGAACCGTTGCTGTTGGGGTTGTTATTGCTATTTATTATGAACTCTACTCTGAACAATCTATCGAGGATGTTTCAGATTTGATGATTACTTTTATGGCTTTTCCTTTTGGCTTATTATCTTGCTACCTATTCTATACCATTCTTAAAAATACTTGGGCACAAGAAGGCAAGAGTGTAAATGAGGATATCCTAGATGATGATTTAAGGAATGGGGAATAAATATGACTATTGGTTTTAGCATACAATAAAAACAAACAGATGAAATTACAGAATATTTTTAGTGAAGCAAGTACCGAAGAATCTCTTGCCCGATTAGAAAAACTCCGTGCCGATACGGTACCACAATGGGGCAAAATGAATGCGCCACAAATGTTGGCGCATTTGAATGTTGCTTATGAAATCACTTATGGCGACCTAGAGGTCAGCTATAATTTCTTTGCTCGGTTTATGCTAAAATTATTTGTGAAAAATACCGTTGTTGGTGAGAAGCCTTATCCCAGAAATGGAAGAACTGCTCCCATTTTTATGGTAAGCGATGAAAGAGATTTCGCAAAAGAAAAAGCAAAATTGATCAACTACATCCAACGTACAGAAGCGTTAGGCAGTAGCCATTTTGAAGGACTCCCAAGTCCTTCTTTTGGAAAGATGACCGCTCAAGAATGGAGCAATCAATTTTATAAACATATGGACCATCATTTTACGCAGTTTGGCGTATGATTTTTTTTTGAAGAAAACATCTGGTTAATATGTTTTTGGATGCTTAAACTTATTTCTAGTAAGCTTCCGTACCTCCATTTACCAAACAATGAGCTTACTTATCGCTGAGTTTTACGACTACATAATGCTATAGATTAATTCGTTAAGCAACTCCATGTCAAAGAGTTAGCCCAACTCCATTCTATTACATCGCTGATAATCAAGATAATAGAAAGGAAAAAAAATTCCAACAAATTTTACCCGTTCATTTTTTTTACCTAACTTGGGAACCAATCACAACAAAAAAAAACAACTAATGAGTACGATACCATTCTTTTCTAATGCGTATCAATATCATCAATAATTATTATTTCAGAATAACTCTGGTTGTTTACTCCACCTTTGATTTGTGAAAACTGTTTTGCGTCTAGTACAATTAGGTATTTCTTAATTTCTAAAATCTTCATAATAGGAAGGATTTAGCAGTTTTGTTAATGGACTAAAGGTACGCACTAAACTCTAAAGGTGCTCCAAATTAGTAGTAGCATTAGCACCGATATATCGACTCGCACAAGGAGCTTGTTTATTCCTCTAACACCTTGTTAGCCAGTACTCTAGTACTAAAAACTAGCTATATGTTTATTTTATACGAACTAATCAACTTATTGCCTTCTACCTTCATCCCAGTATTCACACCTAGACTGAATGTTCTACTATTGTTTTTAATAAAAAACAAAGGACTTACAGAAGAGCAAGCTTGTATCGAACACCTAGGAAGTATCCAGCGTAAAAAGTACTTCAACAAGATGAAGAACCAATTGCAATCTCAATTGAGTCATTATTTACTGGTGTGGCCTTCTTCCCCTGACAATAGACACAAGACCCTACATGAAGAATGTTATAAGGATTTTGCTAGCTATAAAGTATTGCTAATGAATGGCAAACGGAAAATTGCTATAGAAATCGCTAAAAATCTTATTCCCAAATTAGAGAAAATGGAGTTCCATTCCATGCTACAAATGGTCGCTCAGGATCTCGTCTTTCATTACTCTTGTATCAGCACTTCTGGCAGGTATTCCAAAAAATATAAAGAATTGTCAAAGAAACAGCAAGAGATTGTGCAAGCAGAAATAACGATAAGGAAATACCATAGTAGAGTTGGTTTTCTTTGCAACACCAGAGATAGTTTTACTCCAGCTATAATTGAGGAAATACAAGAAGCAACAAAAATGGTCCGTCCTTTTTTACAACTGGGTTCCAATCATCTCAACCGGCTTATTTATAGCATCATAGTATCCAATTACTCGGTGATTTATGACCACAGAAATATTGTTAATTATTGCAATCAAGCGATTGCAAGTTTTCCCGATAATCATCCTAATATTCATTCCCTACGGTTTACTTTTATGCAAAACAAAACTTTAGCACTTGCAGCTATGGGTAACTTGGTAGAAGCTAAAGCCACCGCAAAAGAAGCCGGTAAAATAGTTCCTCTTGGAAGTTTCAACTGGCATACCGTCCTACTAAAACGTTTGATTATTTGCTTTCATGCTGGAGATTATCAAGAAGCTTATGAACTATATAAAGCACACAAGCAACAAAAAATCCCTGACAAAAATATTAATGATTATTGGAAAATCATACATGGATATTTAAACTTTCTAATCAAAACAGGAAAGATAAAACCCTACCAAACGGAGCGCTTCAATTTAGGGAAATTTTTAAATGAAGTGCCTACCCACTCTAAAGATAAAGCAGGACAAAATATCAATATACTCATCGTTCAAATACTTACTTGGATGCAAAGAGGTCAATTTGGCCGAGTGATAGATCGCATAGAATCTCTAAAAGAATATGCCAGAGCATATACTCGAAAACCAGCCACTAGAAGAGCAAATATCTTCATCAATATGATCGTAAAAATGGAATCTTCCCAATTTCATCTCTCCAGAACAAAATTCAAAAGCCAAGTACTCTATCAGAAACTTAAAAATTATCCAATAAAACTTGGACAAAATATGGCTACCGAGATGATTCCATATCCCATTTTATGGGAAGAAATCATGTCGATGTTAAGAGATCAACCAAGGGCCAGAACAGTTCGTAAAATCGCTGTTCAATAGACTTCAACTTTAAAAAACGGAACGCTAGCTTAATAACTCTAAAAACAAACTTTAAACATGAAACAGTACTTTGTTCTACTCCTTTCTTTTTTTATTTTTTCAGGAAACCTATTTTCACAAGCCTATCTTGAACAAGAAAATTGTATCGTTTTAAAGGCTTCCTATGATGGTCAGATAAAACCAAAATCTTCAAAAGGAAAGTTTGCTTTTATCTTAGAAAAAGAAATAGCAACTAATCTTTGGAAGAAAATAAAAACCCTAGAATCCTGGAAACCTGATGCTCAATTTATAGGGGAACTTGGAAGTACCTATAGAGTTACCATTATCCCCAAACAAATTTATATCCCCCAAAAAACTAGTAGTAATCATCGTTTATCGAATGAAGAAAATGGGAAGCAAAACAATGCAAATACTTTCCTTTCCAATAGCGTATCCTTAAAATCAAATGACGATTGCACAACCCAAGAGAACATTGATTTTAAATCAAAAACCCGAAAAAGTAAAAATGAAATTTTGCTCTATCCAAATCCAGCACAGGATAAATTGTGGATAAAATGGAGGGCTAGCTTAGCACTTAAAACCATTTCAATTTATACGTTTACGGGTACTGTTTTGATGGAAATCAACTGCACGGCTAATTCTTTCACAGAAATAAATTTATCTAATTTACCTTCAGGAATTTATCTTGTAAAAGGGTCAAATGGTAAAGGCCTAATCATTTCAGAACGAATATCCATAATCCGATAAAACCTGTCTTTGCCTTAAATCTTATTCCTCTAATTTTATTCAAAAATTATAACAATGACCCGTTATATTTATACTATCCTATTGCTCTGTTTTACTATTTCATCTGCTATTGCTCAAATACCTTGCATCCAAAAAGACTCAGGACAACTTGCTGCTAGAGGGGATACCAAACAATCTTCGACAGATGGAATTGGGGAATCTAACATTGCCATTGATGGCATAAAAGTAGGATATCTAGCTTCCGGAACTGCGACTCAAACCTTGAAAGAAAATAATGCTTGGTGGGAAATTGATTTAGGAGAAATTTATGCATTGGAGAGCATCAAAATCTGGTATCCCTCGGATGCTTATCCACAAGGTTTTTATGATTATTATATATTGTATTCTACTCATCCATTTTCTAGTACCGATTTAGCAACAGTATTAAGTAATCCCGAAGTGAATTATTTACAAATAGAATCTAGCTTTCCATCGGGCAATGCTTTTCCGCTTCAATATGAATCTGCTCGTTATGTTAGAATCCAAATTAGTGGAGGTGGAATACTAGCCCTGACTGAAGTGGAAATACCTGGACGCATCAAAGAAATATGTGGAAATGATTGTGATGATGATGGAGATGGATTTACAGATTGTGATGATAGCGATTGTGCGCCTAATTTGTATAACGTAAGTATAACAGATCCAAGCTGCCCGATCTGTCCTGACGGCGAAATAAGCATTCAAGCTTTTGGTGAAAACATTGAATACAGCATCGATGGTGGACAAAGCTATGCGCCTTTTTGCTCCGGTAATTTTCAGTGTCCTTTGGATAATCTATTGGAAGGCGATTACGAAATATTGATCAGGAATGATCATGGTTGTGAGGTAGAATGGTCCGGAAACCCAATCCAATTGAGAGGTCCTAGTGGTGGCGCACATGGCCATTGTTTTAATGGAGGATTTGAAGAAGGGACTTGGGAGGATTGGAAAGGGAAATTTGGAAACAGAGAATCAGGGCTTCATAGAAATGGTTTTAATCCAGACCGACATAACATTCTATCTGCTGGAGATGATCCTTTCGTCCCGATCACTATTCCTTTCTCCGGAACCTATACCGTAAAATTAGGCGACAATAAAAGTCTGAAGCATATGGAGTCTATTACGTATTGCTTTACGGTAGATGACACCAACAAAGATTTTTCATTTAACTATGCGATCGTTTTAGAAACTCCAGCAGAAATAGATGACAATGATAATTTACATGGACCTGATAAAGAATCCTTTTTTCAATATGACATTTATTCCATGAATAGTTTAGGAGAAAGAGAAACTATTCCCGATGGTTTTTTATTCGAAACAGCAGATGCGGATGAGTTCTATCAAAGAAAATTTTTAGAAAACAATCCCACTCCATTAGCCTATAAAGGATGGACCTGTGAAGCATTTGATCTTAGCAATTATCTTGGACAAGAATTATGTGTAGAATTTATTGTGGCTGATTGTAGCGAAGGAGGACATTTTGGATATGCCTATATCGATGGCCTTTGTACTGCGCCTGCCGATAATGAACCAATACTATCTTTTGAAGCAAAAAATGTATACTGCGAAAATCAAAAAATTGAAGTTGATGCAACAAAAAGTTCAGGATTTAATCAATATTCTTGGGAAGTTTGTATATTGGGCTCAACATTTTGTATACAAAAAAGTTTTGTCGACTATGAAATTGGAATTTTTGATGTTTCTCAATTCATTTTAGATAATGGTGGAAGTATTAATTGCGGTGACGCTTTGAGTGTTAGACTTACTGTTGAAAATGATTGCGCCTCCCCTATTAGCATCGAAAAAACAATTGAATATGAATGTGCAGAATATGAATTAAGCTATAAAGATGTTTTTATTTGTGGGAAAAATGCCCTTGTTGATGTAGCGCTAGAAGGAGATAATGACTGTACATCGTGCACCTATGAATGGAAACCGCAAGTAGGTTTAAATAATGCTAAAAGTGAGTTCCCTATAGTATTAGGAAGCATACTAGATTATGCCTTAAAGCAAAACTATGAAGTAACAGCTACGTCCCCTGAAGGCTGTTTATACGAAGAAAGAATAAATATTTATCGTTTACCTGAGGTAGAATTTCTTGTCCGTGATGATTTAGACTACTGTGACAGATCGCTTTGGGTGGCTTTGACTTATGATCAGCCTATCCATAAAGATTGGATATTTATTGAATTTGAAAATCGAGCTACTGGTGAAATACTAAACACACAATTTAAAGCCGAAATAAGTACTGAAGATATTTTTTATTTTGCAATTGATGCAAATTTTTCTACACCTACTTGGATAGATGTAAGAGTCGGGTGGAATGTTTCTTCAACTGAAAACATAATAGTGGAATTAGCTGGAGATTGTCAAGATGAGTATAGCTACCAATTAATCCCTAATGATTTATTCAGAGGTGATTTTATTGACAATATGGCTGTGCCAAATATCTTTACACCAGAACTTGACATTAATAATTTTTTTGGACCAGTAGTAGACCCTAACTCAACACTAGGCTCTAATGTTTACTGGGCAAAAATTAGAATTTGGAACCGATGGGGACAAAATGTACACGAGATGGAATTTAGTAGCATAGAACAAGATGTTCCTCCCCCAAATTCTGGCTATAACACTCCATTGGATGTAGAATTAATTGCTTGGGATGGGAAACAAATCAATCCTCTTACAGGTATACAAGAATGGGCAGCACAAGATGTATACCTCTATGATATTTGGTTTGCCAACTGTACCTATCCTGATAAAGAAGCAAATCACAATAGTGAGCTTATAAAATTTTCTGGAAATGTTACTTTATGCAGGTCCACAGGACTTGATCCACTATGTCCTTTTTAATTATGGAATTTAATTTTCCTTTGATGAATCGTAAATTAAAACACCTCTTTAAACTAGTCTTTTTATTAAGTCTAATGCATGGCCAGCTTGGCGCACAAACCAAGCCAGCAAAGGACAGTACCGACTATCATAAAATACGGTTTATTGTAAAAGGTGGAATGAATACCAACTTAATTGCGGCAAAGAATCTAGACCATGAGGTTTTTAGTGGCCATGAAAAGATACTCCATAGGTTATGTAATATCCAACCACAGCTTAGTTATACAGTTGGATTGGGCTTTGAATATTTCTTGAATAAACACCTGTCTATTCAAACGGGAATTAATCTTTTTCACAATAAGATGAGCATGAATTATCAGCACCGCACTTCGCGAGATGCCAATGCTTTTAGCACCATACAAAAAGGAATTTTCCAACAAGATCAATTATATCTTCAGGTTCCAGTGCTCGTCGCTTATTCCTTTGGAGAGCGGATTAATTGGCGCATTGGAACGGGCTTGTTTTTGACTTCTGCCAAAAACATTTGGGGCGATTGGTCGCAATTGACTTTTGATGGAGAAGCAGCAGAAACTTGTGACCATCTATCTCTAAGCGAAAGAAGTGGTAGCGATCCGGTTCATTTGCCTTGGCGAAGTAATAACGTTGGATTTTTACTCAATGCACAAATGGCCATTCCCCTGCGACCCAATATTGATTTTCTCTTTAGCGGCCAATACCACCAAGAAATAAAACCACTCCCTGCTCCTAGCATTTCAAAAAACTTCTTATTTCTGGAAACAGGATTTCGATTCAAAATAAAACGTCCAAACGATCATGATTGCTCCAAATAATTTTTCGAAATTAATCGCTCTTTCCTTATTCCTTTTTTGTTCCTTTTTCCTGAACAAAGAATTTTTAAACGCACAAAATACCACTCCTTTTGCTCTAGAATTTTCTGCTGGTCCAAATTATTCTGACTTTACATTCCCCAGCAATATATATGATGCATTATGGGATCACCGAGGAGTAAATACAGGAAGCTCTATTGATCGCTTTATCCGCGGAGGCTTTGGTTGGCAAGTAGGAATTGGAGTGAACAAAGCGCTAAACAATCAATTTCGATTGAGAACGAAAGTATCATTAGCAAAAGGTAATTTTTCCCACCGCATAGAAGGTTTGGTTTTTACCAGTAATTTATATAATCCATCAGCAAAATTAAACCTACGCTCTACATTGATCGATGATTTTCAGTTTCATCTTTTAGAAATCCCATTGGAAGTTGATTTTTTCTGGTCGGATAAAGCCTCTTCTTTTTATAATACATTGGGTTTTGGAGGGGCAAAACTATTGAAATCAGAGGAACAACATGCTACCTATTACATAGATCAAAGTATTGTGGAAAAGCCTAATTATGTGGACAGTTATAGAGGGAAGAACTGGAAAAGTTTTATTGTTTTAGGAATAGGAAAAAGAATCTCTTTACCCAATTCTAAAAGTCAAATTAGCTTAGGACTTTACTACAAACGTTATTTAGGAATTGAAAGAATAGAAATATTTGATGTGGTGGGACGCCTGTCCAATTTCAACTTTTTGGTGACTTATCAGCCTTGGTAATTAATATTACTTTGTCCGCTTAGAAATGTTTTCGCTCTTTTACTTCAAATTATTAGAGGTGTGATCTATCGCACCGTTCAAAGCCGCTCGAAAAATCTTAAAGTGATTTATCTTCCGACCAACTTATTTATCGTCTAATGATAATCGCCTTCCTAGAAGAACTTCCTCATAGACTAGCAAATCCTTCCTCTCCTATTAATTAACTTCTCTTTTAGAAAACAAGCAAGCCTTCCCTTGTGAAAGAAGTTCTTTTAAAAATTTTGACCCTTCACTTAACAAAACAATAAGTATCCCCAAAAACTATAACACTTCTTTAAAAAAAAGCAAAAAATATTTCGACTAAATCACAGTTTTATAGTCAATACAAAAGAAACAACTTCAACATATATTTCTAGATCATTACTATTCTTTGAAGCAAGATTTTTTAAGAAACTAAAACCCTCAAGATCATGATTCACACCAATAGTTTATCGAAATTAGTTCCATTTTTCTTATTGACTTTTTGTGCTTTACTCTTAAGTACTGAGGCTTTAAATGCACAAAGCAAGTATCCATTCTCCTTAGAATTTTCCAGCGGATTATCTTACGCTGATTTTTCATTTACTCCCAATAAATATGATGAGGCTTTTGCAGAAGGGCTCATTGATACGGGCGTTCCACAAGATAGATATATTCAAGGAGCCCTTGGTTGGCAAGTAGGTTTAGGAGTAAACAAAGCCTTAAGCAATCATTTTCAATTGAGCACAAAAGTATCTCTCCTACAAGGCAATTTCTCTCACCAATTAGAAGGCTTGCCTTTTATTAAATTGGAAGAGAGTGGTACGCAACCGGCGAACTTAAATTCAGCATTTCGCTATCATCACTTAGAAGTGCCATTAGAAGTAGATTTTTATTGGTCAGGGAAAGCGGCTAGCTTTTTCAACACCATTGGAATTGGAGGTGCGAAGCTACTAAAATCTAAAGAAGATTCTTCTATCCTATATGCCGATGGCACTGCCAAAGAATGGACTAATTCGCTAAGTCATTATCAAGCGGAGGACTGGAAAGGGTTTATTATAGTAGGGATAGGAAGAAGAATTCCCATTGCAAATACCAAG
>CAYQRA010000137.1:0-11449 GCA_964419315.1 uncultured Saprospiraceae bacterium
GTGATCGCAGTGTACGGTAGAAGGAACAGCTACTTTATCTTTACCCGCCATCATAAATTGCAATAATGCCATTTGAGCAGTCGCATCCTGCATAGCTACTCGGTCTGGGGCAAAAAAGACATAGTCTTTACCTCGAGAATAGTTTTGCATCGGAGAGTCTGCGTGAAGGTGGGTGTAAAGAATTTTTTCCGAAAGGGTTAAGGGACGGCCTAGCGCTGCTTTTGCATCCTTAACGGTCTTGTCCAGAGTCTCGTAATAAGCTCTGATCATATCAATGTCAAATGGCATAACAATAATAATTTGAGTGATCTAAAATTGGGCAACAAAAGTAAGTTATTTGCGCCACTTTTAAGAGATTTGGATAGGGTATATTAATAATACGTTCTTTCTGGGCAATTGTTCATCCTTTGCAACCAATTCTCTGATTGTTTTTTTCTTCTTTTTGGTTGACTCACACACGAGATTTAGTTCACTCCGTTTATGAACCTCCGTTGTCGGTTTGTCAGAGAACCTTTTTTTAAGGCTATTGCTGGATGTTTAGGGGTAAATATCTTTAAATAACTTTCACTCCAAGCGTTCCATGAGTCTACCCGAAATTCTTAAGAAATCCATTTCTGTGATAATTCCAATCAATTCTTTACCATCTACGACTGGAAGACAACCCACTTTATTATCGCGCATGGTGTTCATGGCCTCGAAAATACTGGCATTTGCATCAATGGTAATTGGTTTTTTGACCATAATATCTTTAACCATTTGCGTTTCAGTGTTGATTTTATTGCTTCTGATCAAATGGCGAAGTATTAGTCGAGAGGTGACTAAGCCAACGAGATTTCCCTTGGTATCTTCTACCGGAGTGTATCTGATTTTTCGCCAATCCATCATTTCAGCAACCAATTGGATGATGTCATCTTTTTGGACGGTAAAGAGATCGGTAGTCATAAATTCTTCCACCTTAAGTTGGCTGGGGCGATAATCTTGCAGGTCTCGTAGTTCTGGCATTTTCCATTTGTGTACAGGGATTTCCTGTTTTTGGTTTTTTATTATAGCTGCTGTGAGGCAGGTGATGGCTTCATCAGAAGTAGTTTCTTCTTTGAGTTTTGTGAAGGCGCGCAATTGCCAGCGAGCACCATTCATGTGAGACTTGGCTCGGTCATTAATTATCCCGAGGTATTTATCAATATCTGCGGTAGCGACTTTATGAGCTTTAAGTCCTGCTCGAGCAATTGGAATTAATTCTTTGCGAATTAAATCTACAGCATTTATTTTTTTATCCTTATACCAAGTGAATTTTGAATCTAAGCCATAGCGAGATGATTTTGAAAAATTGTCCCGAATGTCTGAATAGGAAATATTATTTCGGATATCATCGGTCTGTAATGCGGTACCTGCCATGATTCCTATCCAAAATGCAGCATTGGCTGTTTCATCAACGACCGTTGGTCCGGAAGGGAGTACGCGGTTTTCAATTCGAAGGTGAGGTTTTCCATTGGGGCTAATTCCGTAGCAAGGACGATTCCAGCGATAGACGGTAGAGTTGTGTACTTGTAATGCTCGGAGTTTTGGAACCTCATTTTTGGCAATCATTGCGATGGAATCTTCCTGAATATCACTGCTTAATAAAACTCTAAAGCGAGCGATATCTTCTCGGTAGATTTCGAGCACAGAATCCTGCAACCAATCTTTTCCAAAATTAACTCTAGGGCTGCGCTCTCTCATATGGTCGTGCGTGGTACGAGTATCCAAAGCTTGTTGGAAAAGCGCAATACGGGATTCATGCCAAAGTCGGCGACCAAAGATGATAGGTGAATTGGCGGAGATGGCGATTGCGGGAGCAGCCATGACTTGCGCGATGTTGTACATTTTTACAAAATCCTTGGGCGCTACTTGTAAATGCACTTGGAAACTAGTGTTACAGGCTTCGAGTAAAGGAGAATTATGTCGGACCAATAATTCATCTATGCCCAGCAATCTCAGTTCATAAGCAGAACCAATCAACTGTTTGTTGATAGACTCCATTAGTGCTTTATATCTCTTTTTGGGAGTGAGGTACTCCATCTCCAAATGATATTTTCGGAGGGTCGGTAAGATGCCCGTCAAAATGACTTCAGCATCTAACTTCTTTAGGTTTTTACGAATGGTTTGTAGGTTCGTGAAATTTTCTTTCTCCATATCACTCAAACACTTTCCTTTGAGTTCGCGAGGAGTCAAATTGGTTTCAAGGTTGAATTTAGCCAACTCCGTTTCCACCCATGGATATTTTTTCATCTTCTCGAGTGCCTCCATCGCAATAGGAGCAGGTTTGAAAGTGTTGTTGTCTACCAGACACATTTCTTGTTCGGCACCGATACGGGTAATACCACTTTCAAACCAATCGTTATCAAGCATATGTTCAAGTGCTTGAACATCATTGAGGAGTTGTTGGACAAAGCGCTGCATTTGCGCTTGATCTGTGACTAAGGATACTCTTTGTTCTCCCATGGGGTAAAGTTGGTTTTAGCTTACTGTACGAATGAACTTCCTAGCTTTAGATTATTAGCTCGGAAATAAATAGAATAACTTATTGTTAAGTTCTTAAATATATAGATAAATTTAAAAGGAAAGAATAATTTTACATAAATTTTGCGTTATTCTATAAGAGACTAGGAGAAGAGGAAAAGAACTGTTTTCTTTTTGGGAAGAATGACAAAAGGGTAAATTGATTTTTTCTGAAGACTTAAAATTGAAAAAAATAAACGGATGTATAAAAACAGCTTGTATTTAGTTTTATTCTTGTTGGTTCTTGGTTGCTCTGCTTGTAAGAAAGACAATCAGAAGGATGTGCTCTTTGAGATGACTTATCGTTTGGATTTTGAAATACCAGCGGGATTAAATGTAGTAGAGGATCATTTTTTTCAATTTAGAAATATTGAGTCTAACCTAGATTCGCTTTTGAGTTTTCATGGCTATACTCGCGAAGAGATAGGAACCATTAATCCAAAATCAGCACAGTTGGTTTCTGTTTTTTCTGGAGATGAATATGACTTTGTACAGGAGTTTTCGATTTACCTTTATGATGGGCAAAAAAATAATTTGATTTATGAGGCTTATTGGCGAAATGAAATTCCTTTCAACACAGGGAGTCTACTACAAGTACCCGGAACCTTACTAGATGCAACAGATTTTTTTGAAGAAGATAAAATTCATATCGAAGCCCGTTTTGATACGCGAACGACAACGACTTCTTTTGTCAATACCCGAATGGATTTTACCTTCGTGGCAAGAAGAAAGTAAGGAGAGTTAATTCGTAAAGGAGAGTCTGTTTTTTCTCAAAGGATTAAAGAGAATTCTTAAGAAATTCCCTACCAGACTTTTAAAGCTTTTATTCCCAAACCTTCTGTAAGGTCCATTAATTCGAGTAAGCGATCACCAACGATTTCATTCGTTGTTGCTTTGTGAATTTCTTCCAAAACACTTAATGCTTCGGTTTGCTCACCGCCTTGTTCCTTGAAATCAATTAGGTGTACTCTAAGTTCGAGATAAGAGAGGTCTGCTGCAATTCCTTTGATAAGAAGAGACTTTAAGTTGGCACTAGTCATCGATTGGTTCTTTTTTCCTTGTTTGGTTCTTCCCGAAAAGACCTGTTTAGAGGACTCAATGATAGGGAAAAAATACGAGGATTTGAATAAGTATAAAACATTTTTTTACTATGTAAAGTGTTGACGCATAAAGGGAGTGACCCTTTTGCATCTAAAAAAAGCATTTCTAAGTTTTTGGGAAATAAATAAAGGCCTTTCTGTTTCTTTAGAAAGGCCTTTATTTGACGCAGAAAATTTAAAATAGTTACATTCGATAACTTTCTAGATAAGGAGCTACTAGCGTTTGAAGAACACTCAAAGCCAAACCTTTTGCTTCAAGAGGTTTGAATTTATTATTCATAAAATAGTCCTCCAGTAAAACCATCGACTGATAATAAGTGATTTTCAGGGGAGTGGTCATTTTTTTATGAATAGGGTCTTTGTCTGCCCAAGCATCTAAGCCTTTCCAAAGAGAAGTATTCCATTCGATGATGGCTTTTTGTTCTTGACTAGTCAGGGCGGTAGTACTAGCGTAAAGTTCAGCGCGAATAGCGGCATATTCTTTTTGCATCTTTTTACTCACCGTAGGATTGCGATCCAAATCATTAGCAATGGTATTGAGTAATTGTAAGGATTCCCAATCTGAGAAAAGATCGTCTTTTTCAATGCCACCTTTACTGGTCCATTTCTCTTCTTTTTGTGCCAAAGTTTGATACCGGTTGATATAAGGATGCGCTGCCAAGATTTTAGCGTAAGCTCCTTTCGTTCCACGACCATAATAGCCATCAAGGCTACCAGTATAAGCGCCTTCTACCTTTAGTACCTTTTGCAATTCAATGGCAGAGGTGCGTTTTACTTTAGGACGGATATAAGGCTTTTCAATTCTAGCAGGTTTGATTGCCACCGCTTCTGGTATTTCTACTACCGGAGGTGCTTCTTCCACTACCGGAGGTGTTTCTGCAATCGGTGATCTAGAAGTCAATACTTCATCATAAGAAACAGGGATCATCTCCGCAGGTGGTGGTGTTGCTTCTTCTGCGGGAGCGGCAGCGACTTCTTCTACAATTTCTACAGGTTCTACCTCATTATTAGTATTGGTGGTAGCTGTTTCGCTAATGACTTCCACTGGTGCTTCTTCTGTTGCAGGTGTTTCCACTACTGGAGCTTCTACGACGAGTGCTACATCAGGAACCAAAAGTTCTTTTCCTGCTTCAAAGTCAGAAACTTCATGCAAATAAATATTATTGATCGTACCAACTGAGGCATTGGGGAATCCAAGTTGTTGTACAATACTTAATCGTTGAATTGCTTCCGCTTCATTTTCGAAAATTCCCGTAACAACGTTTACTTGACGATTATCGAGTACTGCGAAAAGTGGACCGGCTTGCATGTAGTTTTGCCAAACGATATCTTCTCCAAGTTTTTTACTATCCAACTGTAGGACATGTACTTTTTCTCCCTGTTGCAAATTGCGGCGCAAAACAAAAGCGTCTGGATATCCTTTGACCTTGATCTGATCTAATGATTGGTTTGCTATTCCTTCCGTTGGAAATTCCCCCAAATAAACCTTCAACATATTATTGCGAAATTTTTCAGCATAAACAAAGCCATGTGGCCGGATATTATCAAAGTCAGAAACCTGAGCCTTTACAAAGGTGCCAATATGAATAGAAAAAGTATGATCGGTAGGAGCTTGCGCAAAAAGAGTTGGCTTTTGAGAAAAAACGAGCAAAGCAATAAGCAGGATTAGGGGTGTGTAGATCGGCTTCATAATGTATTTAGTGTATTTGAAAACGTGGTTAAATTTAGCACTTTGGGCTAAAAAACACCCTTTTGCAATCACTCTTCGTTGGTAAAGCATTTATATACCATAGGGTATACTTCTGTTTTACCGCCTCGATTGACTACAAAGGTCTATTTTTTTTCTCCAAAAGCTAATTTTAAAAACGTTCTGAATTTTTTTCAATATAACGCAAATATAGCGCGGATTGATATTTGAAGCTACTATATTATGGGGAAAGTCCTTCAACTTCCTTGATAAATCATCCAATTTACATGCCGTTTTAAAGATTTCTTGATTTGGTGCGAATAAGAAATGTGGAGATCTACTATAATGTACTTAGGAAAATAATCACATCGTTGAGCTGTAGTAGAAAGTAATTAGGATTGAGGTTTTTTGATGCTTGTAAGGAACGCTAATACCAAAAGACGAACGAAGGAAAATAAGGGGCTCGTGCAGCTGTTGAATCGAAAAAACTGCCAGCTCCTTATTTTCCCTTTGTCGCGTACCTGATGAGATAACTATTATTTCTTGATAAATTTCATGACTTTTTCTTTTCCAAAAGAGATAAAATAACAGCCCGGGGATAAATCCGAAACATCTATTCTTTCTGATTCCACTACTTGAACTTTTTTTACCACTTGCCCGTTAATTGCAGTGATTTCTACCAGTCCTTTCCATTGCGAATTTTTGATAAAAAGGAAATCTGAAGTTGGATTAGGAGAAAGAGAAAAGTCAAAACCGAATTCCCCTTCTGAATCATTGGTTGAAGAAATAGGGCTGGCAGCATTTAAATACAACTTCGTGATTGGGTCCTCCGAATCAGTTTGTCCGGTAAGGAGCAGATCTGGGGTTTGATCGCCATTTACATCTGCCAAAGCGATGGATCCGTTAGTAACTTTCACAAAAGAGGCACTGTATTCTTCAGTGAACTTACCCTCTCCATTATTTTTGTATAATTTTGCGACTGCCCCTCCAGTATTCCTTCTGCCGGTAACGACTAAATCTTGATCCATGTCTCCATCTATATCGACAAAGGCGACAGAGCTTTCACCTAAGGTCACAATTGGGGAATCGGTCACCTTAGTAAAATTACCATTGCCATCATTCTTGTACAGCCTCGAAAATTCGGTCGCATTTTTATTTATTCCTGTAATGATTACATCAGGTGACTGATTACCGTCTATGTCTGCAAAGGCGACCGAACCAACATATACATTTTCAAGCGAGCTATTGCTTGATTCTGTAAAATTGCCTAGGCCATCATTTAGGTATAGTTTTGTGGATCGAGAACCTAGCGGTTGTGTAAAACCAGTAGTAAGTACATCCTGGTGATTGTCTCCATTCACATCTGCAAATGCGATAGAGCTGTTGCTTACGCCCACAAAGGGTGTTCCTATCTTTTTTGTAAAATTTCCCAATCCATCATTCAGGTACAGATTTGAGATTTGTTTTTGGGGAACCTCGCCAGAAATAATCACATCCTGATGATTGTCGCCATTTACATCCGCAAAGGCAACAGAACCAAAATTAACGTCTTCAAAAGGGGTGTTGGTCTTTTCGATAAAATTACCGACCCCGTCATTCAGGTACAGTTTTGTTATTCGCTTAGTGGTAGTACCTCCAGTGATGAGAATGTCCTGATGGTTGTCACCATTTACATCTGCAAAGGCGACCGAACTGTCCGTAACATTTGGAAAAGGGGGATTTTGAGGGGATTCCGTAAATGTTTGAGCTTGGAGTATTTGTGCAAAGAATATCAGCGAGAAAAGTAAAGCTTGTTTCATTTGTATTTTTTTAGAATGACTCAGTTTGTTTTTATGGACTAAGTATTGAAATACAAAAAGGTAACCGTGAAATAATTATTTTTTAAGTTGTTCTCTTTTCTAAAAGGGGAGAGATCATTTCTGGGAGGTAGTGGTAAAATTGCTGTTTAAGGGTAGGTAGTTTAGTTGATAAAGACAATTGAATAGGGGATCTATCACATACTTTTTGCCATAGCAATAGTCGCCAAACTCACTTTTGTATCGGGGATTTCCAAAAGTTGAAGCGCACAAGCCTCTAGGGTTGCGCCAGTGGTTAATACATCGTCCACGAGCAAAATATGCTTGCCTGCTAAACGTTTGGCTTGGGCCACTTGAAAAGCTTGACGAACATTTTCAAAACGATCAATTCTTGATTTCTGAGTTTGGGTAGCGGTCATTTCCAAGCGACGCAAAGCAGTAGGCGACCAAGGAATTTCCATGCTTTGAGAGAGCCCTTTTGCAAAAAGATCGCTTTGGTTGTAGCCACGAATTTTTTGTTTGCGAGGATGGAGAGGGACGGGAACAATGATATTTACTTGACGGAAGTAAGGAGATTCTTTGAGAAGGTGACCGTAGATTTGACCTAGTTTTAACCCAATAATTGCTTTGTCTTTATATTTGAGATTGTGGATGAGCTGCTGAGTGCGACTTTTTTTGGTGAAATAATAAAGCGCAGCTCCAGCATGAATGGGAACCCTACCCCAGAAATGTTCTGTAAAAAAGTTTTCCCTTTCAAGATGAAGATTGGTTTTGGGCAAACGATATTGACAAGAGACACAGGTGATCTCTTCTCCCGCCGGGATGTTTTCTCCACAAGCAAGACAAAGCCTAGGATAGAAAAGGGATAGAAAGTCTTCTAATAGATGTTTGACGTAAACCATTTGTTGAATATAGGTCTTTGTCGAGAGAAATAGAAATTTGGAAATAGAATTCCTGTAGAACCCATTAAGAGCTAAGAAAGATTCCTGTTTTACCAGTTATCAAAAAGAAAAACGTCTGCCCTGGTTTTCACCGGACAGACGCATCAAAACAAAACGAAAAACCAACTTTAAACAAGTTTCTTTTTCCGACGAATCGGATTGCTTTTTTATCGGCCTAAGGAAGTAGGTTTTTCAATTCTTCCTTGGGATATATGTTTGATTCTCTAACTTTTTTTGTTGGCCATGGAGCCAGTTAAAGAAGGATTTTTTTCTAAAAATGCAGTCGTAATTTTCAGTTGCATAATTAATAAACCTAACCATTTTAAAACGAGTATTGTTGCTTGAAAAATGTTAAGAAATTCCTAAGGGAAATTTAAAATTTTTCGGCGGCTTAAGTTTATTGTTGGTCTTCAATTAATCAGGCGCACGTAACTTTACTGGAATTTGTTGGGTTTGACCCTCTCGATTGACGGTCAATTCCACGACATCATCCACTTTTGCACGACCTACTAATTCCTGTAATTCAGGAACCGTCTTTATCGGTCTACCTGCTACCCCTACAATCACATCATTGGGAAGTATTCCCGCATATTCTGCAGCAGAACCTTCTATCGTTCTTTCTACAATTACTCCTTGGGTAATATCGAGGCCTAATTCATTTGCCCGATCATTGTCTAAATCAGATATATTGATGCCAAGGTATCCCCTTTGGTAGCTACCAAATTCGATGATGTCATTGGCAATTCGAGTAACCATATTGACTGGAATCGCAAAAGAATATCCTGCAAAAGAACCCGTTTGCGTGGCAATGGCCGTATTGATCCCCAATAGTCGTCCTTCTGCGTCCACTAAAGCTCCGCCACTATTTCCTGGGTTTACAGCTGCATCAGTTTGGATAAAGGCTTCGATCGCATCTTGGCGATTGCTGATGATACTAATATTACGTCCCTTGGCACTAATAATTCCTGCCGTTACAGTGGATGTTAAATCAAAAGGATTCCCAACGGCCAACACCCATTGTCCTACTTCGGCATTATCAGAATCTGCATTTCTTAAAACCGGTAAACCAGAAGCCTCGATCTTTAGTACCGCCAAATCAGTCGTCGGATCTGTACCTACAACGGTTGCTTGGTATTCGTGATTGTCATAAAGGGTCACCATCACTTCATCTGCAAATTCTACGACATGATTATTGGTGACAATGTATCCATCATCCGAAATGATTACACCAGATCCAGATCCTTTTTTTAGTTGTTGGCCTCCTCCAAATGGATTTCCAAAACTGAAATCATCTCCAAAGAAATGGCGAAACTGATCCTTAGGTCGATTTTGGCGACGTTGCTGAGCTAGTTCTGCACTTTCTGCAGCGGTAATGTGAACCACCGCAGGCATCGCCTTTCGAGCACCTTCTGTAAAGTTAGGGAGTGTAATATTCGCATTTCCTGCTGGCAGATTGACTGCTTGAGCATAATTGGGCGCTTGAATATTGGGAGTAGGGGTATTATTAGGAAAATATTGCACGGCACTGAAGGTGATGAGTCCACCAATCATTCCTGCAAAAATCATAGGAAGCATTTTTTTGAGCATATTAATTTCTATTTGGTGAAAAAAGTTGGGTTGAGCGCTAGAAACAATGATCTTTGCGTTCTAAGAAAGTAAAACGAATAATCACGGCCCTTGTTTTAGTAGAATTATGGCTTTAACAGTCTATTAACAGCTAACACTTTAGGATTTAGAAGGAATAGAACTAAAGACCGTTGAATTAAGAACCTGATTATGGAATGGTTTTAGAACAAATCATTTTTAAAAGTAGTTCCTAATTTTTACTTTGCACCTTGTAAGATGTGATTTCGACATCTAGTCGTAAAATTGTTGTCATGGAAAAAACGCTCCAACAGCGTATGCAAATTGAGGCCTTACTTAAGCCTGAGAATGAACTGGAAGCGGAGATTCTTCGCCAACCTGAGTTTTTGCGTGGCCTAATGTGGGGGAAGCCTAGATATGGCCATCCGGAAGGTAAAGTCCTTTATCACATTCGAGAAGTCCTTAATAATGTAGATAAGTTGACCCTTTTACCTAAGGAAAGGAGAGATTTGCGTTTAGTGACCTTCGTACATGATACTTTTAAGCATCTAGAGGATAAAGACTCTTATCCGCGTGATTGGTCGAAGCACCATGGTGTTTATGCCCGAAAATTTATCGAAGCATACATTGATGATCCAGCCTTGTTGCAATTGATCGAAATGCATGATGAAGCTTATTATAGTTGGAGATTGACTCACCAATACTCCAGAATCGAAGAAGGCCAGCAAAGGTTGGAGCATCTTTTGGATCAAATCAATGGGAACCTCCAGTTGTATTACCTCTTTTTTAAGTGCGATACCCGCACAGGAGATAAGAATCAAGCACCGCTTAAATGGTTTGAAAAGACCATTTCGGGCATAGAAATCGTTGATTTTTAGCTTTTTTTGAAAAAAAATTCTCTTAAAGAAACTTTTTTGGAAAAATGATAGTTCTGTCCAATGTCGCAAGCATTGGAGCAGATTTGCTCTGTTGGTCACTAGAAAAGGGGTTAAAAGCCTCCTGAGAATAAATGATTGAGCAATTTACAGAGACTTAGAACCAATAAATTTTATCTTTATGTTACTAATGGCAAAAAATAACAAGGAGAAATCATCGCACTACGATACTATTTTTGAGGTAGAGTTCTATCCTCATGCGGATGCTCTGTACAACTTTGCCTACAACCTGACTCATAATGAGGAGGATGCCAGCGATTTGGTACAGGAAACGTACATGAAGGCCTACCGATTTATCGATAAGTACCTCGAAGGAACCAATGCTAAAGCTTGGTTGTTTAAAATCTTGAAAAATGGTTTTATCAATCAGTATCGCAAGAAAAGCAAAAGGCCAAAGAAAGTAGATTATGAAGAAATCATAAACTACCATAATGAAGAGGAAGGGGCAAAATTGACCAGCTATATCGATATGCGAGAAGAAATCTATCAGAAAATGATGGGAGATGAAGTGACGATTGCGATCAACACGCTTCCCGTAGATTTTCGAGCAGTTATCTTACTATGCGATATTGAAGGCTTTACCTACGAGGAAATTTCAAAAATCATTGATATTCCTATCGGTACGGTGAGATCAAGATTGCACCGATCTCGAAATATGTTAAAAGAAAAATTGACGACTTATGCAAAATCCTTAGGATTTGAAGATAAGAGATCTCAATAATAAATAAACGACAAAAAAAGGAACCTACTCGCTTCAATGCTTGTAGGTTCTTTTGTCAACTATAATAAGGAGTGGAAATTTCCACTGAAGAATTAAGAGCATCGTACATTAAAAATATAAACAAGAAAGTGAAAGAAAAGATATAAT